>JAEWKL010000445.1 GCA_023386115.1 Pseudomonadota bacterium | reverse complement strand
CCCTGGATAGGGGGCCCCCGCCGCCGTCGTCAGGATGGGATCGGGACGAGCTTACTCGGCCGCCTCCGGGGGCGCCTCGAGCTGGTCGTTGGCCGCACGCTTGGAGGACAGGAGCTCGACGTTGAGGCCGAGCGACCGCATCTCCTTCACCAGCACGTTGAAGCTTTCCGGAATGCCCGCCTCGAAGGTGTCGTCGCCGCGCACGATGGCCTCGTAGACCTTGGTGCGGCCGGCGACGTCGTCGGACTTCACCGTCAGCATCTCCTGCAGCGTGTAGGCGGCGCCATAGGCCTCGAGGGCCCACACCTCCATCTCGCCGAAGCGCTGGCCGCCGAACTGCGCCTTGCCGCCCAGCGGCTGCTGGGTGACGAGCGAGTAGGGGCCGATCGAGCGCGCGTGGATCTTGTCGTCCACCAGGTGGTGCAGCTTCAGCATGTAGATGTAGCCGACCGTGACCTTGCGGTCGAAGGGCTCGCCGGTGCGCCCGTCATAGAGCGTCGACTGGCCCGAGCGGTCGAGACCCGCCATCTCCAGCATCGTCTCGATGTCGGCTTCCTTGGCGCCGTTGAACACCGGGGTGGCCATCGGGACGCCGCGGCGCAGGTTGTTGCCGACCTCGGCGAGTTCCTGGTCGGACAGGCCGGCCAGCTCGGACTCGCTGTAGATCGCCTTCATGCGCTCGCGCAGGGGCTCGACGTCGTGGGTGCGCAGGTACGCGTCCACGGCCTGCGAGACCTGCCGGCCCAAGCCCGCGGCGGCCCAGCCGAGATGCGTCTCGAGGATCTGGCCGACATTCATCCGGCTCGGCACGCCGAGCGGGTTGAGCACGATGTCGGCGTGGGTGCCGTCCTCCAGGAACGGCATGTCCTCGATCGGCACGATGCGCGAGACCACGCCCTTGTTGCCGTGCCGGCCGGCCATCTTGTCGCCAGGCTGGATCTTGCGCTTCACCGCCACGAAGACCTTGACCATCTTCATGACGCCCGGGGGCAGTTCGTCGCCGCGCTGCAGCTTCTCGACCTTGTCGAGGAAGCGCTGCTCGAGACGCTTCTTCGACTCGTCGTATTGCTTCTGCATCGCCTCCATCTCGGTCATGAGACGGTCTTCGACGACGGCGAATTGCCACCACTGCGAGCGCGGGTAATCGGCCAGGAGCTCACGGGTGAGCGTGGTCTCCTTCTTGAAGCCCTTCGGGCCGGCCACCGGCGACTGGCCGATCAGCAGGTCGCCCAGGCGCGCATAGGTGTTGCGGTCGAGGATCGCCTGCTCGTCGTCGCGGTCCTTGGCGAGACGCTCGATCTCCTCGCGCTCGATCGCCTGGGCGCGCTCGTCCTTGTCGACGCCGTGGCGGTTGAACACCCGGACCTCGACGATCGTGCCGGTGACGCCCGGCGGCACCCGCAAGCTGGTGTCGCGCACGTCCGAGGCCTTCTCGCCGAAGATGGCGCGCAGGAGCTTCTCCTCCGGCGTCATCGGGCTCTCGCCCTTCGGGGTGATCTTGCCGACCAGGATGTCGCCCGCGTGGACCTCGGCGCCGATATAGACGATGCCGGCCTCGTCGAGGTTCTTGAGCGCCTCCTCCGAGACGTTCGGGATGTCGCGGGTGATCTCCTCCGGCCCGAGCTTGGTGTCGCGGGCCATCACCTCGAATTCCTCGATGTGGATCGAGGTGAACACGTCATCCTTCACGATCCGCTCGGAGAGCAGGATCGAGTCCTCGAAGTTGTAGCCGTTCCACGGCATGAACGCGACGAGCACGTTGCGGCCGAGCGCCAGCTCGCCGAACTCGGTCGAGGGACCGTCGGCGATGATGTCGCCCTTCTTCACCACGTCGCCGACGCGCACGAGCGGCTTCTGGGTGATGCAGGTCGACTGGTTGGAACGCTGGAACTTCTGCAACCGGTAGATGTCGACGCCGGGCTTCGAGGCATCGGCCTCGTCGGTGGCGCGGATGACGATACGGGTCGCGTCGACCTGGTCGATGATGCCCGCGCGCCGGGCGCCGATGGCGGCACCCGAGTCACGTGCGACCACCGCCTCCATGCCGGTGCCGACGAAGGGCGCGTCGGCGCGAACCAGCGGCACCGCCTGGCGCTGCATGTTCGAGCCCATCAGCGCGCGGTTGGCGTCGTCGTTCTCGAGGAACGGGATCAACGCCGCGGCGACCGACACGAGCTGCTTCGGCGACACGTCCATCAGGTCGACCCGCTCGGGGCCGACGACGATGACCTCGCCCGCCCGCCGGCAGACCACCAGGTCCTCCGTGAGCTTGCGGTTCTCGTCCATCTGCGCGTTGGCCTGGGCGACGTGGTACTTCGCCTCCTCCATTGCCGACAGGTAGGCGACCTCGTCCGTGACCACGCCGTCGCGCACGCGCCGGAACGGGGTCTCGATGAAGCCGTACTTGTTGACGCGCGCGAAGGTGGCGAGCGAGTTGATCAGGCCGATATTCGGGCCTTCCGGCGTCTCGATCGGGCAGATCCGGCCGTAATGGGTCGGGTGCACGTCGCGCACCTCGAAGCCGGCGCGCTCGCGGGTCAGACCGCCCGGGCCGAGGGCCGACAGGCGGCGCTTGTGCGTCACCTCGGAGAGCGGGTTGGTCTGGTCCATGAACTGCGACAGCTGCGACGAGCCGAAGAACTCGCGCACCGCGGCCGCCGCGGGCTTCGCGTTGATCAGGTCCTGCGGCATCACGGTGTCGATGTCGACCGACGACATCCGTTCCTTGATGGCCCGCTCCATGCGCAGGAGGCCCAGACGGTACTGGTTCTCCATCAATTCGCCGACCGAGCGCACCCGGCGGTTGCCGAGATGGTCGATGTCGTCGATCTCGCCCTTGCCGTCGCGCAGGTCCACCAGGGCCTTGACGACAGCCAGCATGTCCTCGCGCCGCAGCGTCCGCACGGTGTCGGCCGCGTCGAGGTCGAGGCGCATGTTCATCTTCACCCGGCCGACGGCCGAGAGATCGTAGCGCTCCGCGTCGAAGAACAGCGAGTGGAACATCGCCTCGGCGGTCTCGAGCGTCGGCGGCTCGCCCGGGCGCATCACCCGGTAGATGTCGAACAGCGCGCCTTCGCGGGCCGAGTTCTTGTCGACCGCCAGCGTGTTGCGGATGTAGGGACCGATGTTGACGTGGTCGATGTCGAGGACCGGGATCTCCTCGATGCCGACGTCGGAGAGGCCCTTGAGGACCTTCTCGCTGATCTCGTCGCCGGCCTCGGCGTAGATCTCTCCGGTCTTGTAGTTGACCATGTCCTCGGCGATGTACTGGCCGATCAGGTCGTCGTCGGTGGCGCGCAGGGCCTTCACGCCCTTCTCGGCGATCTGGCGGGCATTGCGCGCGGTCAGCTTCTTGCCGGCCTCGAGCACCACCTCGCCCGAATCGGCATCGATCAGGTCGGTCGAGGCCTTGAAGCCCTTCAGCCGCTCGGCGTCGTAGGGCACGCGCCAGTCGCGCCCGTCACGGCTATACGTGACGCGGTTGTAGAAGGTCGACAGGATCTCCTCGCCGTCGAGGCCGAGCGCGAAGAGCAGCGAGGTGACGGGGATCTTGCGCTTGCGGTCGATGCGCGCGTGCACGATGTCCTTGGCGTCGAACTCGACGTCGAGCCAGGAGCCGCGATACGGGATGATGCGCGCCGCGAACAGGAGCTTGCCCGAGGAGTGGGTCTTGCCCTTGTCGTGGTCGAAGAACACCCCCGGCGAGCGGTGCATCTGCGAGACGATGACGCGCTCGGTGCCGTTGACGATGAAGGTGCCGTTCTCCGTCATCAGGGGCATGTCGCCCATGTAGACGTCCTGCTCCTTGATGTCCTTGACCGACTTGGCGCCGGTATCGGGATCGACGTCGAACACGATCAGCCGCAGGGTCACCTTCAGCGGGGCAGCGAAGGTGATGCCGCGCTGGCGGCACTCGTCGACATCGTATTTCGGCTGCTCGAAGGTGTACTTGACGAACTCGAGGAGCGCAGTCGAGGAGAAGTCGGAGATCGGGAAGACGGACTTGAAGACCGATTGCAGGCCCTCGTCGGCACGGCCGCCCTCGGGCTCGTCCACCATCAGGAACTGGTCGTAGGACGCCTTCTGGACCTCGATGAGGTTCGGCATCTCGGCGACTTCCCGAATCTTGCCGAAGAACTTGCGAATGCGCTTGCGACCGACCAGCGTGTTGGCCATGGGTTGACCTCGCTCCTCATCCACCGCTTATACGGCCCCGGTGGGACGCCAGCCGAATCGCGCCGGCATCAGACCTGCCTTGGGACCGCGCGGACCGCCCGTGCACCGGCCGCCCGCAACCTTCGAAAACCTATATGGTGATCCGTACCCCGGATCCCGAGGGGGTGCGCCAAGTGTCTCTCACAGAACTCCCGACCGCCGTCGTCGCTCGCGATGGCCACGTCCGGCGTAGCGGGAGTTTCATGAGAGGCATCGAAAGCGACCATAGCCCGCGAGCGCGAGGCCCGCGGGCTGGTGGCCCCGGACCGCGGCCGAAGCCTTGGTCCGGAGCACGAGGCGGGCCGGACGGCCCGCCATCGCCTTACTTGAGCTCGACCTTGGCGCCGGCCTTCTCGAGCTGGGCCTTGAGCTTGGCGGCGTCGTCCTTGGACACGCCCTCCTTGACCGGCTTCGGAGCGCCCTCGACCAGGTCCTTGGCCTCCTTGAGGCCGAGGCCGGTGATCGCGCGGACCTCCTTGATGACCTCGATCTTCTTGTCGCCGGCCGAGGCCAGGACAACGGTGAACTCGGTCTGCTCCTCGACGGGGGCGGCAGCGGCGCCACCGGCCGGGCCAGCGGCGACGGCGACGGCGGCAGCCGCCGAGACGCCCCACTTCTCCTCGAGCATCTTCGCGAGCTCGGCAGCCTCGAGAACGGTCAGCGAGGACAGGTCGTCGACGAGCTTGGCAAGATCAGCCATTTTTCACTTCCTGATGTTGTCGGTTTGAACGGTTTGGTCTCGAACAGCCCGTTAGGCCGCTTCGTCGGTCTGGGCGTCGCCGGTCTTGGCATAGGCCCCGAACACGCGCGCGAGCTTGGCAGCCGGCGCGTTGACGACCTGAGCGATCTTGGTCGCGGGAGCCTGGACCAGGCCCACGATCTTGGCGCGCAGTTCGTCGAGGGACGGCAGCGAGGCCAGGGCCTTCACGCCGTCCGGGTTCAGGGCGGTCGTCCCCATGGCTCCGCCGAGGATGACCAGCTTCTCGTTGGCCTTGGCGAAGTCCACCGCCACCTTGGCGGCCGCGACCGGATCGCTCGAATAGGCGAGCAGGGTCGGGCCCTTCAGGAGGGGCTGGATGGAGGCGACGTCCGTGCCTTCGAGAGCGATGTTGGCGAGGCGGTTCTTCGCGACCTTCACGGTGGCGCCGGCCTGCTTCATCTGCGAGCGCAGCTTCTGCATGTCGGCGACCGTGAGGCCCTTGTAGTGGGCCACGACGACGACGGAGGTGTTCGTGAACACCCCGTTGAGCGTCGCGACGAGATCAGCTTTTGCTGCTCTGTCCACCTTGGCTCTCTCCGGTTGGCGGAACCCGGATGGGCTCCGCCGGTTGCAGTTGCCGCCCAGGATGAGCCGGGGCCTTCACGGGAAGACCGCGACGTCCTGAACGACGCTTCACGGCCCTGCCCCCGATGCCAAGGACGATGACGTCCCTCGCCTCGGGCGAGATGGTTCAAACCGACGCCCCGCCGGCCCGGATGAGGCCATGGGGGCGGTGAAACTCGGTCTTCCCCGTCTGTGCAGGCTTTGCGGTTTAAGCCGGCGGATGCCGGCGCCTGCAGTCTCGGACAGGACATGGCCGGACGGGGCGCGAGGGGTTGCCCCCTGAACCCTTCCGGCCACTTTGGTCACCCGGTTGCCCGGGGACCTCTCTCAAGGACCGGCCGGACGGCCGAATCCTTTCGATCTCGGAAACGTGGAGCCGGGTCTATAGCGGCGTGCAAACGTCCTGCCAAGTGCCCGGGACGGGGAAATTCGGTCGCAGGGACCGATTTCCCGTCAGCGCCTCCCGATCACGCCGCCTGCCGGGCCCCTCCCCTCGCGGCGGCCTCCGCCTTCGCCTTGTCCTGGGCGGCGTAGAACGAGGCGTTGTGCTCGCCGCGCAGGGCTTCACGCGTGAAGCGGATCAGGTGGTGGGCGACGAAGCCCATGTTGAACACCGCCTCGATCTGCCCGCGCTTCAGCGCGTAAGCGGCGGCCCGCCAGAATGGCCGGCGGTAGTCGGAGAACAGCCCGACCCGGGTCAGGATGTTGAAGCCGAGGATCAGTCCGCGGCGCAGGTTGGTCAGCGTCAGCTTGCCCGAGGCCGGCGTGGTGATCCGGTTCGGATAGGTGACGTCGCATTGGCGCTTGAAGCGCTCGAACAGCTGCTCGGGCGCGTAGGCATGGGCGATGGCCCGGCGCCAGGAGCCGACCACGTCGTCGTGCGGCCGCTTGAACAGCACGTTCGATTCGAGGCTCGCATCGTGGACGAGCCGGCCTTCCCGCTCCAGGCGGTCCCAGAGCGGGGTCTTGGGCAGGGCCTGGAGCAGGTTGATGGTCAGCACCGGGATCCCCGACCTGTCGATGAAGTCGATCAGGTTCTGCTCGGACGTGTCGGTGTCGGTGTCGAGCCCGAGGATGATGCCGGAGGTGACCTCCAGCCCGTAGGAGTTCAGGGTCTCGATCGCCTCGTACATCGGCACGGCGGCATTGTGGGTCTTGTCGATGCTCTTCAGCGCGTCGGCCTCCGGGGTCTCGATGCCGACGAAGACCGTCATGAAGTTGGCCTGGCGCATCAGCTCAAGGATCTCGGGCTGCTTGGCCATGTTCAGCGTCGCCTCGCAGGCGAACTGGAGCGGATAGTTGTTCCGCTTCTGCCACTCCACCAGGTGGGGCAGCATCTCGCGGGTCGCCTTGCGGTTGCCGATGAAGTTGTCGTCGACGAAGTAGACCACCGCCGGGTGGGCGGCTTGCGCCACGATGGCGTCGAGCTCGGCGCAGAGCTGCTCGGAGGTCTTGAGCCGCGGCTGGCGGCCGTAGAGTTGCGGGATATCGCAGAACTCGCAGCGATACGGGCAACCGGAGGAGAATTGCAGCGACCCGATCAGGTAGCGCTTGAGCGGCACGCGCTCGTAGGCCGGGGCCGGGAAGTCGGACAGGGCGAGGCGGTCCTTGGTCTCGAACCGCTCCGGCTCGGCCGGGACCGCCACAGTCTCGTCGAGCCGCCGGATCAGCGCGTCGGTGGCGTCGCCGATCTCGCCGAGATGGAGGTAGTCGAAATCCGGATACTTCTCCGGCGCGCCGGACACGGACGGGCCGCCCAGCACCGCGACCTTGCCGGCGGCGTGCGCGCGCCGGCCGATCTCGTGGATCTGGCCCTCCTGGATGTGCATCCCCGACACGAACACCGCGTCGGCCCAGGCGAAATCCTCGGGGCTGGCCCGAGCGATGTTTTCGTCGATGAATCGTACCTCCCATGCCTCCGGCATGTAGGCGGCGATCACCAGGAGCCCCTGCGGCGGCATGAAGGCCTTCACGCCGCCCATCAGCGGATAGGCGTGCGAGAAGGTGCCGAAGGACGGCGTGTAGGCGGGGAAGACGCAGAGGATGCGTCGCGAGGAGGAGACCGGGACGGTGCTGCGCATGGTGCCCTATCTAGCACAGCGTCGCCGGAAGGCTGCCCCGCCGCGTCGGGATTTCGCGCCGCCGCGGCTCGGCCAGGATGGCTGCCATGCCGCCGCGTCAACCGTTAAGCCCGACCCGCACAACGCGAAACGCCCGGTCCGTTGGCGGACCGGGCGCCTCACGTCGTCATCGCG
>JAEWKL010000389.1 GCA_023386115.1 Pseudomonadota bacterium | reverse complement strand
CATCCGCCAGGTCTCGATGCCGCGGGCGGGGCCGGCGCGCGGGCCGATCACGACCGCGATCACGCCGTTGTCGCCGAGCCGGTCGGTGAGGCGCAGCTGGAGCGTGAGGGCGTCCGGATCCTCGATCAGCGCGGCGGCCTCGGCCTCGCGCAGGCGCCGCGTGGTGAGGTTGAACTGGTTGGTCTTGTTGACGAGCTGGACGATGCGCGGAAGCCCGAGCGCGTCGAACGGACGCCCGATGAGCCGCATGTCGAGCCCCGCCAGGGTGCGGTCGAGGTCCGTGCTGCCGAGGATCCGGCGCGCGCCGTCCTGCGCGTAGGCGCGGGCGCGCCCGCGATCCTCGTCGGTCAGGGTCACGGCCTCGAAGTAGCCCGCATCCGACAGGCAGCGGGCGACGAGCGCCGGCTCGTCGGGCACCTCCGGGACCGCCACCATCGGCAGGTGCTCGCGCACCAGGGCGCGCTCGAACGGATTGTCGTCGACGAAGACCAGGGCGTCGAGGCCAAGCCGGAGTTCGCCGGCGATGCGCCGGAGGTTCGTCGCCTTGTCGTCCCAGTTGGCCACGAAGGCGGCGACGTCGGAGAGCCGCAGGAGCATGTCGGGATGCTCGGCGAAGGGCCGGCGGGCCAGTTCAGGATCGTTCTTCGAGCAGATGGCGAGCACGATGCCGCGGCGCGTCAGATCGCGGGCGTAAGCCTGGAGCGCCAGGAACGATTCCCCCGCCGCGCTGCCCTGCCCGAGGACGAGGCCGGACAATCCGTCCTCGCCGATCGTCCCGCCCCAGAGCGTGTCGTCGAGGTCGAGCACCAGGGCCTTCGCCGAGCGGCCGAGCCGGGCGCCGAGGAGCCGGGCGACGAGGTCGCCGTAGAGCGGGCCGGCGGCCGGCGTCACGGCCTGGCGGGCCCGCAGCCACAGGGCCGGATCGTGCCAGGCGTCGAGGCCGTAGCGCGCGACGGCGTCGTCGAGGGCGAGGAGGTCGACGCCGTCCTCGGCGGCGGCGTCCCGCAGGGCGGCGTTGAGGCGCGCGGTGCGGGCGGCGAGCGAGCCCGGCATCCGGTGCTCGTTGCTCCCCATCAGGGGAAGAGCGGCCGGCAGCAGCGCCTGCTGGATGATGGTGCTGCCATGCGCCGCCCGCGCCCGCGCCCAGAGCGATCTCAGCCGGGCGACCGCGTCGGCGACGCGCGCCGCGTCCGGCCCGGCGTCGGGATCGCTCGGGCCGAGGAGATCGCCGGGATCGACGGCGAGGAGCACGGCATCCGGTCGTGCGGCAGACAAGGCCCCGCCGTCGATCTCCTGGCGGTACCGGCCGTAGGTGCCCTCGGACACGATGAGCCGGAGATCCCGGCGCAGCGCCCCGACCCGGATTCCGGCGGCGAGATGCGCGAGGGTCGAGGAGCCGAGGAGCGCGAGCCGCACCGCAGGGCCGGACGGAGACCCCGCCGGGAAGCGCCGCTGCACGATCCGGTCGAGCCGGTTGGTCCGCGCCGGGTCGAGGCGGGTGCGGGACAGCGCCACCAGGGCATCCCAGGCCTCCGCGTCGGGCAGGGACTCCGCCGCGGCGAGCCGCCCGGCGAAGTCCTGCGGCGGCTCGGGCAGCCAGGAGAGATCGGCCGTCACGGCTGCGCCTTGCGGGCGATCGCCGCCGCGAGGTCGCCGACGCGCGACAGACCGTCGACCTCCCGGGTCGTGAGCTTGATGCGGAACCGTGCCTCGACCGCGATGACGAGCTCGATCATCCGGGTCGAGTCCCAGCCCTCGACGTCCTCGGCGGTCAGGTCCGGCGTGAGCGGAACCGGCTCGCCGAAGACCTCCTCGAACAGGGGACCCAGCGCTGCCAGCGCGTCGTCTTCGGTCATGGTGCGGGGCCCTCGATCGATGCGGGGCCGTCCAGGGAGGATCCCGCGTCTCGTCCTGCCCCGGACAGCCTCATGCCTTCCGGCGCGGATGTAGCGCGGATGACCCTCCGCGCGCGAGCCGTGCCCTGCGCGCCGGGGTGGCCTGCCCGCCGGCGTCTTGCATGACTTGGCCAAGTTGCTAGCTCACGCTCATAAGAATCCCGGAGAGCCCCGGCATGAACGCCCGTCCCGACGCCCGCGACTTCGCCACTCCGCAGAAATTCGGCATCGGCCAGCCGGTGCCGCGGGCCGAGGACCCAGTGCTGGTGCGGGGCGAGGGCCGCTACACCGACGACCTCGCCCTCGCGGCCCAAGCCTACGGCGTCTTCGTGCGAAGCCCGATCGCCCACGGCCACCTGCGCGGCATCGACGCAGAGGCCGCGCTCGCCATGCCGGGCGTGCTCGCGGTGATCACCGCCGCCGATCTCGACGGGTACGGCACGATCGGCAACGCGCTGCCGTTCAAGAACCAGGACGGCTCGCCGATGCGCAAGCCGGCCCATCCCTCGCTCAGCATCGACCGGGTGCGCTATGTCGGCGAGCCGGTCGCCCTGGTGGTGGCCGAGACCCTGGCCGAGGCGCGGGACGCCGCGGAGGCCGTGGTGCTCGACATCGAGGACCTGCCCGTCGTCACCACGCCCGACGAGGCCGCCGCCGAAGGCGCCCCCCTCCTCCATGACGACGCGCCCGGCAACCTCGCCCTCGACTTCCGTACCGGCGACCAGGCGGCCACGGAGGCGGCCTTCGCGCGTGCGGCCCACGTCGCCTCGCTCGACCTCCTCAACAACCGCCTCGTCATCAACCCGATGGAGCCGCGCTCCGCGATCGGCGTCTACGAGCCGGAGGACGGCCGCTTCACGCTGCATGTCGGCTCGCAGGGGGTGTTCGGCCTGCGCAACAGCCTCGCCGACGGCGTGCTGAAGCAACCGCGCGACAAGGTGCGGGTGCTCACCGGCAATGTCGGCGGATCCTTCGGCATGAAGGCCCCGGTCTACCCGGAATACCTGCCGCTCCTGGAGGCGGCCAAGCGCCTCGGCCGGCCGGTGAAGTGGACCGACCTGCGCTCCGAGAGCTTCCTGTCCGACCACCACGGCCGCGACGTCGCGGTGACGGCGGATCTCGCCCTCGACGCCGAGGGCAACTTCCTCGCCTTCCGGGTGAAGGGCCGCGCCAATATGGGCGGCTACCTCAACCCGCTGGCGCCCCTGTTCCAGACCGTGAACATCGCCCGCAACATGGTCGGCGTGTACCGCACCCCCGTCTTCGACGTGGAGGTCGCCTGCCTGTTCACCAACACCACGCCGATCGGCGCCTATCGGGGCGCCGGGCGGCCCGAGGGCAACTACTTCATCGAGCGCCTCATCGACACCGCCGCCGCCGAGATGAATCTCGACCGGGTGGAATTGCGCCGCCGCAACCACATCCGTCCGGCCGACATGCCCTACAAGGCCCCGTCCGGCCTCACCTACGACAGCGGGGACTTCCCGGCGGTGCTCGACCGGGCGCTCGCTGCCGCCGACTGGGACGGGTTCGCAGGCCGGCGCGCCGAGAGCGAGGCGAAGGGCAAGCTCCGGGGCATCGGCATCGGCGACTACCTCGAGATCACGGCGCCGCCGCAGAACGAGATGGGCGGCATCCGCTTCGAGGCCGACGGCACGGTGACGATCGTCACCGGCACCCTCGATTACGGCCAGGGGCACCTGACGCCCTTCGCCCAGGTGCTGCACGACCGCCTCGGCATCCCCCTCGACCGCATCCGGTTGCTCCAGGGCGACAGCGACCAGCTCATCGCCGGCGGCGGCACCGGCGGCTCGAAGTCGCTGATGGCGAGCGGCACGGCCCTGGTGGAAGCGGGCGACCTCGTGATCGCCAAGGGCCGCGAGGCCGCGGCCTCGGTGCTCGAGGCCGGCCCGGCCGACATCGAGTTCCGCGAGGGCCGCTTCACCATCGCGGGCACCGACCGCGGCATCGGCCTCCTCGAACTGGCCGCCAAGGTGCGGGCCGGCCTGCCCGATCCGGCGGCGCCGAAGAGCCTCGACGTCGCCCACACCCACAAGGAATCGCCCTCGGCCTTCCCGAATGGCTGCCACGTCGCCGAGGTCGAGGTCGATCCCGAGACCGGCGTCGCGACCGTGGTGCGCTACACCACCGTCAACGATTTCGGCACGCTGGTGAACCCGATGCTGGTCGAGGGCCAGCTCCATGGCGGCATCGTCCAGGGCATCGGCCAGGCGCTCATGGAGCGCACGGCCTATGACGAGCAGGGCCAGCTCGTGACCGGCTCGTTCATGGATTACTGCCTGCCCCGGGCCTCCGACGCGCCGTTCATGGGCTTCGAGAGCCACGCGGTGCCCGCCACCACCAATCCGCTCGGGGTGAAGGGCTGCGGCGAGGCGGGCTGCGCCGGCTCGCTTCCTTCCGTGATGAACGCCCTCGTCGATGCCCTGCGCCCCCGCGGCATCCGCCACATCAACATGCCGGCGACGCCGCAGGCGATCTGGTCGGCGCTGCAAGAGGCGGGAGGTGCCGCGTGAGCGGGCCCGTGACCCTGGCGGCTCAAGGACGCGTCGAGACGGTGAATGGGAGCCGCTACCTCACCCAGCTGTGCAAGCACTGGAGCCACAAGTTCCCCGACACGACGTTCTCCCCGGAGCGCGGCGTGGTGCCGTTCGGGGACGGCCGCCGCTTCACGGCCGAGGCCGACTCGGAGGGCCTGACCCTGCGGGTCGAGGCGCCGGACCTGGAGGCGCTGACCCGGATGCAGGGCGTGGTGGCCGAGCACCTCGCCCGCTTCGCCTTCCGGGAGGATCTCGGCGGCATCGCCTGGACGCGGGTGGGGTGAGACCCCACACTCGGGGCGTCCAGCACAGCCTTCGCCTGCAGGAGACGACATTCGCATGAGCACGCACGACGCCCGCCTCGACCGGCTCGCCGAGGTCGCCGTGAGGGTCGGGCTCGGGCTCCGGCCCGGGCAGGAACTGGTGATGACGGCCCCCCTCGAGGCGCTGCCGCTCGCCCGCCGCATCACCGTCCAGGCCTACAAGGCCGGCGCCTCGGTGGTGACGACCTTGCTCGCCGACGACCAGGCGACGCTGGCGCGCTTCGAGCACGGCCGCGACGATGCCTTCGACCGCGCCGCCGGCTGGCTCTACGAGGGCATGGCGAACGCCTATCGCGACGGCGCCGCGCGGCTGGCCATCTCGGGCGACGACCCGTCGCTGCTCGCCGGCCAGGACCCGGACAAGGTGGCCCGCGCCAACCGCGCCCGATCGAAGGCCTACATGCCGGCCCTGGAGCAGATCGCCAACTTCGCCACCAACTGGACCATCGTCTCGGCGGCGACGCCGGCCTGGGCCCGCACGGTGTTCCCGGACCTGCCCGAGGACGAGGCGGTCGCCCGGCTGTGGGACGCGATCTTTGCCGCCTCGCGGGTCGACGGGCCGGATCCGGTCGGCGCCTGGGAGGCGCATAACCGGCGCCTGGGCGATCGCACCCATCACCTCAACGCGCGCCGCTACGCCGCCCTGCACTTCCGCGGGCCCGGCACCGACCTGACCGTCGGCCTCGCCGACGATCACGAATGGTGCGGCGGTGCCACCACGGCGAAGAACGGGATCACCTGCAACGCCAACATCCCGACCGAGGAAGTCTTCACCACCCCGCACAAGATGCGGGTGCAGGGCCATGTCAGCGCCACGAAGCCCCTCTCCTACCAGGGCACGCTGATCGACGGGATCGCCGTGCGCTTCGAGGAGGGCCGCATCGTCGAATCGCGGGCCCGCACCGGGGCCGACGTGCTGGCGAAGGTGATCGACACCGACGAGGGCGCGCGCCGCCTCGGCGAGGTCGCGCTGGTGCCGGCCTCCTCACCGATCTCGGCTTCCGGCCTCCTGTTCTGCAACACCCTCTACGACGAGAACGCCGCGAGCCACATCGCGCTCGGCCAAGCCTACAGCAAGTGCTTCCGCAATGGCGGCGCGGCCTTCAGCGAGCAGGACCTGACTGCGCGCGGCGCCAACCGCAGCCTGATCCACATCGACTGGATGATCGGCTCGGCCGAAATCGACGTCGACGGGGTGACGCCGGAAGGCCGGTCCGAGCCGCTGATGCGCCGGGGCGAGTGGGTCGACTGACTCAGGGCCGGAGCACGAGCGCTCCGGCCCGCCGCATGATCAGACCCGGGCGACCGCGACGGTGCCGTCATCGAGGGAGACGAAGCGGATGCCGGCGGCGCGCAGGGCCGCGACCACCTTGTGGCGGGACCGATCCGCCTGATGCTCGGCATCGTCCTCCAGCCGCCGGACGGTGGACAGGGACAGCCCGCTCGCCTGGGCCAGCATCGACATCGACCAGTCGAGAAGGCCGCAGGCGGCGCGCAGGTGATGGCCCCGCAGCCTCTGCTCGAGCCCCTGCCGCAGGCCATCCGATACGATCGGCCCGATCGCCCGGTCGGCTGGCCCCGTGACCCCGGTCCACTCGACGATCTCGCCTGCCGGGTTGCGAACGGGGACGATCACGCTCCGGAACGGCTCGCGCAGGCCACTCGCCATCCGGAACATCGTCGTCCCCTGATGCACCAGCCCGTGCGCCAGCGAGTGCAGCCGGATCTGCCGGGTCGCCTCACGTTGCTCCTTCACGATCGGCGCGAGATTGTCATCGATCAACTCGTCCTGCGGCGGCTCCAGCAGCGCGGCGAAGCTCGAATAGGTCGGCGCCGTCAGGCCGATCCGATGCGAGAAGACGAGCGTCCGGGACTGCTCGATGAGGGCGAGGTGCCGGCGCTGCTGGGCCGCCTGAGCGAGCCGCAGGGTCTCACGATCCGTGACGTCGAGGAGCACGCCCATCGCCGAGAGAGGACGACCGTCCGGCGCGTAGCGGACCTCGTTGTGGGCGGACAGGATCCGCATCGTTCCATCCGGGCGGATGACGCGAAACACGCGTTCGCGCCGCACCTCGCCCTGCCGCACCTGCGCGGCGGTCTCGGTCGCGGACCGATCCTCCGGGTGCAGCATCCCGCGCAGGAGGTCGTAGTCAGGCCGGAACAGGTGCGGTTGCAGCCCGAGCAGATGGAACAGGCCGGGCGACCAGGCTTGCGCGTTCGCGGCGAAGGCCCAGCTCCAAGCGCCTGTCAGCCCGCGTGCTTCGAGCAGGCGCAGGACATCTCCGGCCACGAATGTCAGATCGATGGCGTCCATGGGTGTTTGGGCGGAAGAAGTACGCGTCGGCACTGATCTTTCGTCTCTGCACGCATCTCAAGGACCGGTCAATGACGCGGCCCAAGTCCGTCGAGCAGATCGATCGAACGATACGGGAAGAAGGGATTTATTCCTATATTCGATTGAAAAATGACCCAACGGTTGCACCGGGGATTTGCGGTTGTTTCGCCGGCATTCGTTCGGGGCGGCTGGCCACCGCGGACGAGACGACGTCCGGCGACAGACCCCTGTGCCAAGCTCGTTACGACCTACAGGGGAGGCCCGCGATCGAGCTTCGGTCCGGCTCGGACAACGCCGAACCACCGGGGTTGAGCGTGACTTTCGTCACGCGACGTCGATCACCGGATGCGCTCCGCATCGTCCGACCCGGTGACACGCGTTCGGCCGTCGCGGCGTTCCCCGTCGGCGATCGGTCGATCGGTGCCTCGGCAACGGGGCAGGCTAGCCCGACCCGACGGCAATGAGCCGCTTGCCGCGGTTCTCCCCGCGATAGAGCGCGGCGATCGCGCCGGGGGCGGTCTCGATGCCCTCGGAGATGTCCTCGTCGAGGGTGATGCGGCCTTGGCCGTACCACTCCGCCAGCTTCGCCACCGCCTCCTCGAACCGGGCCTTGTGGTCGAGGACCACGAAGCCGCTCCAGACGAGGCGCCGGGTCAGGATCTCGCGCTCGACGCGGGGTCCGGTCGGCGTCTCGGTCCAGCTCGCGACCGAGGCGGTGCCGCACTGGACGATCCGTCCGCCGATCGCCATCCGGCGAAGAGCGGCATCGAGGATCGGCCCGCCGACATTGTCGAAATAGACATCGACGCCGTCCGGTGCCTCCTGCGCGAGCGTGGCAGCCCAGTCCTCTGTGCGGTAATTGTAGGCCGCCGCATACCCGAAGGCCTCGCGGCAGCGGGCGACCTTGGCGTCGTCGCCGGTGAGCCCGATCGGCCGGCAGCCGAGGTTGCGGGCGATCTGGCCGACGAGGCTGCCGACGGCACCCGCAGCGGTCGAGACCAGCACCGTCTCTCCGGATCGCGGCCGGCCGAGCACGATCAGTCCGAGATAGGCGGTGAGCCCGTTGAGGCCGAGCAGACCCGCATGGGCCGAGAGCGGCACCGCCTCAGCACAGCGCCGGAAGATCGCCGAGACCGGCACGGACGCGTAATCCTGCCAGCCGAACCAGCCGTACAGGCATTCGCCCTCGGCAACGTCGGGGCTGTTGGAGCGCACCACGATTCCGACCGCCAGCGCCCGCATCGGCCCGCCGAGGGGCACGGGTTGCGAGTAGTTGGCCTCCGCGCTCGCCCAGCCGCGTTGCGCCGGATCGACCGAGAGATAGAGGTTGCGCACCAGGATCTCGCCCGGGCCTGGCTCGGGAACCGGAACGGCGTCGAGGCTGAAATCGTCGGGTTGCGGGATGCCGGCCGGCCGGCGGGCGAGCAGGACCCGGCGGTTGCGCGCGGGCAGGGTGTAGGCGGGAATGTCGGTCGGGCCGGTCAAGCGCGTCTCCTCCTGGCGGCGCATTCTTCCGGCGCCGCTCTCGTCCCATTCACGGCCTCATCCTGAGGTGGCGAACGGGATCGGCTCCGTCATCAAGGTCGAACAGACTCTCACAAGCCCGGTCCCTTGGCAGCCCCGAGGATCCGCCCCGGGCCGTTATTCTCGGCCTGGAGCACCACGACGTAGGAATCGGCGTCGGCGACCGCCAGCGCGGTGCGGGGCACCTCGTAACGGGCCGGCGCGCCGCGCCAGGAGCCGACATGGTGCATCCCCCGCACCACGTTGCGGTAGGTGACGGTACGGCCGCGATTCTCGCCGCGCCCGATCGCGACCTCGCGGGTGCGGGCGACCGGCAGCAGCCACACTTCGGCGGTGCGACCGGCCTCGCGGCCTGCGCCGACCTCGATCACGATCCGGTCCTCGGCGGCCTCGCTGTGGATCGGCACCGGCAGGCTCGCGGCGGTGCCGGGATCGCGGATGCTGCGCTCCAACGCCGCCCGGTCGGAGCCGACCACCGTCGTGGCGCCGTTCACCACCGCCTGCGGGGTGAAGACCTGCCGGTCGCCGCGCATGCCCGCATAGGCGCGCTGGCGCGCCGTGAACGAGGTGCTGGCCAGCGTGTCCTTCCAGCCGAGATAGTCCCAGTAGGTCACCGGCAGGGTCAGGGCGATCACGCTGGAATCGCGTGCCAGCTCGCTCACCAGCCGGTCCGCCGGGGGGCAGGCGGAGCAGCCCTGGCTCGTGAACAGCTCGACCACCGCCCGCGGCACCGCCTCCTCGGCGCGCGCCGCCGGGCCGAGGAGGCCGAGGCAGGCCGGGACCAGGCCGGCGAGCAGGCGGTGGGAGGCGAGGCGCGTCATGCGTCATCAACACCCGGGCGGCGGGCGGAGAGAAGTCACGTTAGCTTGAGGCCTGGGACTGGGGGAGCGGAGCGGCGGGTGCCGGGGCGACTGCGCGGGGCAGCATCGCCGGGCGCCAGCGCCGGTGCATCCACAGCCACTGCTCGGGCTGCTCGCGCACCCAACCGGCGATCACGTCGCTCATCGCCTGCATGGCGCCCCGCACCTCGATCGCCCCGCTCGCGTCCCGCGGCAGGTCGAGGGCGGGCGTGAGCTCCAGGCGGAACCGGTCGCCCGGCAGCCGGATCACCCGGACCCCGTGGACCGGGCAATCGTAGTGGCGGGCGAGCTTGGCGAGCAGCGGATTGACCAGGGCCGGGTGCCCGAGGAAATCCACCACCACGCCGCGGGTGAAGTGCTGGTCGACCAGCATGCCGAGATGGCCGCCGCGCTCCACCACCCCCTGCATCGCGAAGGCGGCGCCGGGCCCGGCCGCCGTCAGGCCGCCCATCGTGGCGCGGCGCACCTCCTGGACCAGTTGCGCCGCGGCCGGGCTGTTCGGCGGGCGGAAGACCGCGCTCGCCTCCAGGCCGAAGCGGGCGGCGCAGATCGCCGGCAGCTCCCAGTTGCCGAGATGGGCCGAGAAGATCAGCCCCGGCTTGCCGTCGTCGCGCAAGCCGAAGAAGTGCTCGATACCCTCGACCTCGATCCGTCCCGGCGTCGCCGCGTCAGGATCGTAGTCGAAGATCTCGGCGAGATGCGCGTACTCGGCGCCGGTGCGGCCGAGATTGTCCCAGGAGCCGAGCGCGATGGCGGCGATCTCGGCCTCGCCCTTCTCCGGGAACGATTGGCGCAGGTTCTTGAGCGCCGTGCGGTGCGAGGGCAGCCGGGGCCCGATCGCCCGGGCGATCGCCGCCCCCGCCGCCGCGGCACGGGCCGGGCCGAGAAGGCGGGCCAGCCCGAACAGGGCGCGCACCAGGAAGACCATCGGCAGGCCGGCGAGGCGGGACAGGGCGCGGTAGAGCCTCAGCTTCAGGCGCAGCACGACGATCTCACGAAGCATTCCGGGGCAGGAGGAGGACGGCAAACAGGCGAAATCGCGCAGGATTGTCGCGCCCTGCACGCTGCCTCTTCTCCTGCCCGCCCGGTCTGCGCAAGAGCGCGCGGGTCACGCCCGCCCACTTCTTGCGAGATCGTGACGCTCAGAGTGTCACAGCGTGACGAGGATCTTGCCGAACACCTTGCGCGACTCGAGCCGCTCCAGGCCTTGCGCGAACTCGGCCAGCGGCAGCACGGTGTCGATCACCGGATTCATCCCGTCCGCCATCTTGGCGAGCGCGTCGCGGATATTGGCGATGCGGCAGCCGAACGAGCCGGTGATGCGGTATTGCTGCTGGAATAGCTGCATCAGGTTCATGGTGGTGGAGACGCCGGAAGTCGACCCGCAGGTGACGAGCCGCCCGCCGCGCTTCAGGCAGAGCAGCGAGCCGTTCCAGGTCTCGGGGCCGACATGCTCGAAGACGACGTCGACGCCCTTGCGCTTCGTCGCCTTGCGCACCTCGCCCTCGAAGCGCTCGGTGCGGTAGTTGATGACGTGGTCGGCCCCGAGGGCCTTCGCCTTCTCGCCCTTGGCGTCGTCGCCCACGGTGGTGAACACCGTGCATCCGATCGCCTTCGCCATCTTGATCGCGGTCGTGCCGATGCCCGAGCCGCCGGCATGGACCAGGATGGTCTCGCCGGGCTCGAGCCGCGCATTATCGAACAGCATGTGCTGCACCGTGCCGAAGGCGACCGGCGCGCAGGCCGCATCGGTGAAGCTCACGCTGTCGGGCACCCGCACGACGAGGCGTGCCGGTAGGTTGACGAGATCGCGGGCGAAGCCGTCGACGTGGAAGCCGAGCACCCCGCCGACCTCCTCGCAGAGGTTGTCGCGGCCCTCGCGGCAGGCGCGGCACCGGCCGCAGGTGAGCGCGCCGTAGGGCGCCACCTTGTCGCCGACGCTCAAACCCTCGACGCCCTCGCCGAGCGCAGCGATCTCGCCGGCGGCTTCGGCGCCGACGGTGAGCGGCAGCTTGCGCTTGGCGAAGGCCATGCCGCGAAAGCCCCACACGTCGATGAAGTTGAGGCCCACGGCGCGGACCCGGATCTGCACCTCGCCGGGGCCGGGGGGATCCAGGTCGGGGACCTCGATCAGGCGCAGGTCGCGGTCGCCGAAGAGCTGGAGGGCTTTCATCAGGGTCCTTGTCTCAAACTAAGCATCACCCGGCGAAGTGTTCGCCGGTTCAGCGGCAAAAATGATGCAACAATAAGAAGATAAGCGGAGTTGCGCCGCACGCCTCTGCTTCATCAATGTGCCTTGGCCGGAGGGCTCGGGCCGGCCATGACCCTCTCCAATCCCTCCAGCAGCGCATCGCGATCCGATGAGCCCATGACACCGATCCTGCGACCGATCGTGTCCTTGGGCAGTGAGAAGCTCTTCCAGCGCACGACGCATGGATTGTGCAATCCTGCCGCTGCCAAGTCGGCAATGGGATGATCGCTCGCCCAGCGCCCGGCGGCTGCCGTCGTGATCATAGCGGTAACGATGTGGTCGTGCGTGCCGTTGAACTCTTCTCCCGATAGAACCACGACCGGACGGGGCTTGCTCCGTGCGTTCTCGATGAATGGAAACAGCGCCGTGAGAACATCCCAGCGCTCAAAGGTCATCGAAGGCCTCCGCGTCTTCCAGGCTGTTCCATTCGTCGAGCATGGAGGTCAGGCTTTCGCGGTAAGGATCACGCTGCCGTGGACTTGCCTCGATCTCAAGCGGAACCATACCGGCATGTTCCTGGCGCAGGGCCGCCCAGGCTTCAGCATGGTCGGCATCGACCGTCAGGCCGGGCAGGGGTCGACCATCGGGACCACCTTCCATCTTGTGGAAACGGATCGGCGTGCCGGCGATCCGAAGCGTCACCGCCGCCCCGGCGGGCAAAGCCGCGATATGCGAGGCGATCTCGGGATCGCACTGGATCTGTCCAGTCCAGAGCGCGTCGTCGCGGAGGATCATCATCGCCATCGGCAACCTCCGAAGGTCCGTCATCGGCATGCTCTAGCCGCCGCCGGACCTCCGATCAACGCACCCCTCACTCCGGCGTCAGGTACCGCCGTCTTGCCCAGCCGACGATCGGGCCGAGCTTCACCCGGCACCAGGTCAGCCCGCTCGGGGTGTCGTTGGTGCAGCCGAAGCCGCGCAGCCGCCCGCGGGAGGGAGCCTGGCCGAGGGCCGGCGACTCGGCGTCCGGCGCCTCGCGGATGCTGAGCGTGTCGCCCGGGGGCAGCCCCTCGACCCGGAAGAACTCGAGTCTCCCGAAATCCTGCGCCAGGACCGACGCGGGGACGAGGAGGAAGGCCGCCGCCGCGGCGACGCGCGCGAGAGGGTGCCGCATGGTCCGTTTCGTCAGCTGCGGTGGATGCCCATCATCGCGGTGAGCCCGCCATCCACCGGCAGCACCGCGCCGGTGATGTAGCCCGCCCCCGGGCTCAGCAGGAATGCGACCAGATCGGCCACCTCCGCCGGTGCGGCGAAGCGCCCGGCCGGGATCTGCTTCTCCATCCCGGCGCGGTGGGCGGCGTAGGGCGCCATCATGTCGGTGTCGATGAAGCCGGGCGCCACCACGTTGACGGTCACGCCGCGCCGCGCCGATTCGATGGCGAGCGTCCGGCAATAGGCGATGAGCGCGCCTTTGGTCGCGGCGTAGGCGGCGTTGCCCGGATTGGCCCGGAGCGCCGCCACCGAGCCGATCGCCACGATGCGCCCGGCCTTCGCCCGGGTCATCGGCCGCACCAGGGCCTTGGCGAGGCGGGTGAGCGACCAGAAATTGACCTGCATCGCGCCTTCCGCCCGCTCCTGGTCGAGGACCGCCGCGAGGCTGTCGCAGGGCTGGCCGGCATTGTGGACGAGGCCGAAGAGGGCCTCGCCTTCCATGACGCCGCAGAAATCGTCGAGGGCCGCCTTGTCGGCGAGGTCGAGCGGATGGGGCCGCATCCGCTGCTCGGGGTAGAGGGCGGTCAGCTCCAGCGCCAGCGCCTCGGCCGCGTCCCGCGAGCCCCGATAGGTGAAGTCGACGTCGTGGCCCGAGGCGGCGAGCGCCCGGACGATCTCGGCGCCAAGGCCCCGCCCGCCCCCGGTGACGAGGACGCGCCGGTTATGCACGGGAGTGTTCATGCGGGTTCCGCCCCGAACACCAGGCAGGTGTTCTGGCCGCCGAAGCCGAAGGAGTTCGACAGGACCGTCGTCACCGGCACGTCCCGGGCAGACGTGACCACGTCGAGGGGGATGGCCGGATCCGGCACCGCGTAGTTCAGGGTCGGGGGCACCCGGCCATGCGCGATGGTCAACAGCGAGAACGCCGCCTCGACCGCGCCGGCGGCGGTGAGCGTGTGGCCGATCATCGACTTGTTGGAGGAGATCGGCACGGAGCGCATGCGCTCGCCGAACACTGCGAGGCAGCCCATCGCCTCCATCTTGTCGTTCTCCGGCGTGCCGGTGCCGTGGGCGTTCACCGTGTCGATCCGGTCGGGAGGCAGGCCGGCATCGTCGAGGGCCGCCCGGATCGCCGCGACGACCGGCGCGCCGTCGGGGCTCGAGCGGGTGCGGTGGAAGCCGTCGCCCTTCTCGCCGCAGCCGAGCACGTAGCCGAGGATGCGCGCGCCGCGGGCCCGCGCCCGGGCAGCATCCTCCAGCACCAGGGCGGCGGCGCCCTCGCCCATCACGAAGCCGTCGCGGTTCTTGGCGAAGGGCTTCGAGGCGGCCTCCGGCGGGTCATTCTGGGTCGAGAGGGCGGAGAGCAGCGAGAACCGGATCAGCGATTCCGGGTTCACCGAGCCGTCGGTGCCGATGCAGAGCGCCGCCTCGACCTCGCCGCGCCGGATCGCCTCGACGCCGAGCTGGATCGCGGTCGCGCCCGACGAGCAGGCGGTCGAGAGCGAGATCGGCGAGCCCTTGGTGCCGAAGCGGTCGGCGATGCGGTCGGCCACCGTGCCGAAGATGAACAGGTCGTGCCAGTCGTCGAAGCGCCGGCTCCCGGCGGCCCGCAGCAGGTCGGCATAGGTGATGTCGCCGGTCGCCCCGGCGGCCTCGGCCAGCGCCTGGCGCTGCGGCCACTCGATCTCGACCGGCGGCACCGCCATGAACAGCGCGCCGGGGAAATCGCCCGAGAGGCCAGACTGCGCCACCGCCTCGTCGGCGGCCGCCTCGGCGAAACGCTGGGAGAGCATCGGCGCCACCATCGGGTCGGCGGCGATGAAATCGACCGTGCCGGCGATGCGGGTGCGCAGGCCCTCGGTCGGGAAGCGGGTGATGGCGTGGATGCCCGAGCGCCCCGCGGTGAGGGCGGCCCAGTTGTCGGCGACACCCTGGCCGAGGGAAGTCACCACGCCGATGCCGGTGACCGCCACCAGCGGGCGGCCCATCGCGTCGCGGTCGCGGCTCATCGGCCTTCCCCTGTGGTGGTGAGGCGCAGCACGCCCTCGCCCCGGCGATGGCCGACCGCGGTGACGGCGACCTCGCTTGCCTCGCCCCCCGCCACCAGGGCGGCCGCGAGGGCGGCGCCGAAGGGCGCGGCGGCCTCCAAGGTG
>JAEWKL010000317.1 GCA_023386115.1 Pseudomonadota bacterium | reverse complement strand
GGTTTCGCCCCCCTCGCCGGGGGCGAAACGAGGCGGCAGCCGACGGTGAGGGGGAGGTGCCGAATGTGGCTCCTCCGGTAAACACCCCCTCACCCTCGCCTGTGGGCTCGCCGCGTTCCCTGGACGGGAACACGGCCCTCTCCCCGCCCGCGGGGAGAGGAGAGGCCGGTGGCTGATCCGGTAACGTGATCCCTCCAACCCCCCGGCCCGCCATGCTCCAGTTCATCCTCAAGCGCTTCCTCCTGGCGATCCCGACGCTGGTGGCGGTGCTGACCGTGGTGTTCGTGCTCGTGCGGGTGGTGCCGGGCGATCCGACCATCGTGATCCTGGGCGACCAGGCGAGCGCCTCCGCCCGGGCCGACCTGCGGGCGAAGCTCGGGCTCGATCAGCCGATCGTCGTCCAGTACCTCACCTTCATGGGCCAGATCGCCACCGGCGATATCGGCCGCTCGCTCACCACCAACCGGCCGGTGCTGGAGGACGTCGCCCACGTCCTGCCCTACACGATCGAGCTGACGCTGGCGGCCGTCGCGATCGGCGTCGGGGTGGGCGTGCCGCTCGGCGTCGTGGCGGCGCGGCGGCGCGACGGGTTCGCCGACTGGATCGCCCGCATCGTGTCGCTCGCCGGCGTGTCCTTCCCGGCCTTCGTCTCCGGCATCCTGCTGCTGATCGCGTTTGCCGTGCAGCTGCGCTGGTTCCCGGTGATCTCGACCCCGCGCACCGGCGGGATCCTCGACCGGCTCGGCGCCCTCGTGCTGCCGGCGCTCAATCTCGGCCTGCTGATGGTCGCCTACGTCACCCGCGTCACCCGGTCCGGCATGCTGAAGGCGCTGGCTGAGGATTACGTCCGCACCGCCCGGGCCAAGGGGATGCCGGCGCGGGTCGTGGTCTGGCGCCATGCGCTCCGCAACGTGCTGGTGCCGGTCGTCACCGTGGTCGGGCTCTATCTCGGCGTCCTGATCGGCAACGCGGTGCTGACCGAGATCGTGTTCAACCGCCCGGGCCTCGGCAAGCTGATCGTCACGGCGCTGACCCAGCGCGACTACAGCCTGCTCCAAGGCCTGATGGTCGTCTCCGCCTTCGCCATCGTGGTCGCCAACGTGCTCACCGACATCGCCTACGGCCTCGTCGATCCGCGGGTCTCGGCCCAATGAGTGCCGCGGCCGCCTCCGCCGCCCCGAGCGCCTGGCGCCGGGCCACCCGCTCGCCGGGCCTGATGATCGGCGCCGTCACGGTGCTGGCCGTCATCGTCCTCGCGATCCTCGCCCCCTGGATCGCTCCCTACGATCCCAACGAGCAGGATCCGGTCGCCGCCCTGATGGGACCCTCCGCCGAGCACTGGTTCGGCACCGACTTCTTCGGCCGCGACGTGCTCTCGCGGGTGATCTGGGGCGCCCGGATCTCGCTCTCGGTCGGCTTCCTCGCCACCGCCATCGGCGTCGTCGTCGGCACGGTGATCGGGGTCGTCGCCGGCTATTTCGGCGGCTGGACCGACCGGCTCATCACCGCGGCCACCGACGTGCTCCTGAGCTTCCCGCAGCTCATCATGGGGCTGATGCTGGTGGCGGTCCTGGGCCCGAGCCTCGGCAACCTGATCCTCGCCATCGCGGTCACCGCAGTGCCGGCCTTCATCCGCATCGCGCGGGGCTCGACGCTCGCCATGCGCCAGCGCGACTTCGTCGATGCCTGCCGGGCGCTCGGCTACTCGGACATCCGCATCATGTTCGGCCACATCCTGCCGAACATCCTCGACGAGGTGGTGGTGCTGGCCTCGCTCTGGCTCGCCACCGCGATCCGCACCGAATCGACCCTCGCCTTCATCGGCCTCGGCGTGCCGCCGCCCACCGCCACCTGGGGCAGCATCGTGCGCGAGGGCTTCGACAACCTCCTCGATGCGCCCTGGCTGTCGATCTTCCCGAGCCTGGCGATCCTGGCCGTGATGGTCGGCCTCAACCTGATCGGCGACGGCTTGCGCGACGCCACCGACCCGCGGGGGGCACCATGAACACCGGCATGGGCTCCGGCTTGGACACCGGCTTGGACACCGGCATGAGCGCCGCGACGCCGGACCTCCTCAAGGTCGAGGGGCTGACCACCCAGATCCGGGTCGGCGGCACCTGGTACGACGCGGTGCGCGAGGTCTCGTTCGCGGTCTCCGGGGGAGAGACCCTGGCCCTCGTCGGCGAATCGGGCTGCGGCAAGAGCCTCACCGCGCTCTCGGTGATGGGGCTGCTGGCCCCCAAGGTCGGCCGCGTCGCCGCGGGCTCGATCGTGGTCGACGGCACCGACATGCGGGCGGCGACGGAGGCCCAGCGCGAGGCGATGCGCGGCGACCGCCTGGCGATGATTTTTCAAGAGCCGATGACCTCGCTCAACCCGGTCCTGACGATCGGCTTCCAGATCGCCGAGGCCCTGCGGCGCCATCGCGGCCTGTCGAAGGCGGCGGCGCGCGAGAAGGCGATCGCGCTCCTCGAGCGGGTGCGGGTGCCGTCCGCCGCCGAGCGCATCGACGCCTACCCGCACCAGTTCTCCGGCGGCATGCGCCAGCGGGTGATGATCGCCATGGCGCTCGCCTGCTCGCCCCGCGTGCTGATCGCCGACGAGCCGACGACGGCGCTCGACGTCACCATCCAGGCGCAGGTGCTGGCGCTGCTCGCCGACATCCAGCGCCGCGAGGGGCTGGCGGTGCTGCTCATCACCCACAATCTCGGCGTCGTCGCCTCGGTCGCCGACCGGGTGATGGTGATGTATGGCGGCGACGTGGTCGAGAGCGCGCCGGTGCGCGCCTTCTTCGCCCGACCGACCCACCCCTATGCCGAGGGCCTGCTCCGGGCGATGCCGCGGGTCGACCGGGTGCAGGAGCTGGCGGCGATCCCCGGCACGGTGCCGACCCTGCCGGAGATGCCGGAGGGCTGCCGCTTCCAGGGGCGGTGCAGCCTCCGGGAGGAGCGCTGCCGCGAGCGGCCGCCGCTCACGCCGCTGACGGGCGCGCCCGACCACGCGGTGCGCTGCTGGGTGAGGGCCGCATGAGCACGACATCGCCGCTCCTCGAGGTCCAGGATCTCTCGAAGACCTTCACGATCCGCCGCGGCTTCCCGGTCGCGAAGACCAGCCTGGTGCGCGCCCTCGACCGGGTCTCGTTCCAGGTCGCGCGCGGCGAAGCGCTCGGCATCGTCGGAGAGTCGGGCTGCGGCAAGTCCACCACCGCCCGGGTGGCGCTCCGGCTGACCGAGGCCGACGGCGGCGCGGTGCGGTTCGACGGGCAGGACGTGCTGGCGGCCCCCAGCGGCGCGATGCGGCGCCTGCGGCGGCGGATGCAGATCGTCTTTCAGGACCCCGCCTCCTCCCTCGATCCGCGCCAGCGCATCGGCGAGGCTTTGGGCGAGCCGCTGCGGGTCCACGGCCTCGCCCGCGGGGCGGAGTTGCCGGAGCGGGTCGCCGGGCTGCTCGCCGAGGTCGGGCTGCCGGCGACGGCCGCCACGCGCTTCCCGCATGAATTCTCCGGCGGCCAGCGCCAGCGCATCGGCATCGCCCGGGCGCTCGCGCTCGGACCCGACCTGATCTTCGCCGACGAGCCGGTCTCGGCCCTCGACGTCTCGGTCCAGGCGCAGATCCTGCGGCTGCTCGAATCGCTGCGGCAGGCCCGCAACCTCGCCTTCGTGTTCATCTCGCACGATCTCGGCGTGGTTCGGCATTTCTGCCAGCGGGTGACCGTGATGTATCTCGGCCGGGTCGTGGAGAGCGGCCCGGTCGGGTCGCTCTTCGGCGAGCCGCTGCACCCCTACACCCAGCTCCTCAAGGCCTCCTCCCCGGTGCCGGACCCGGAGCGGCCGGTGGCGATGAGCTTCCAGGAGGGCGAGCCCCCCTCGCCGCTCAAGCCCCCTTCGGGCTGCCACTTCCATCCCCGCTGCCCGCACGCCTTCGACCGATGCCGTGCCGAGGCGCCGGTCTTGCGCCAGGCGGCGCCGGGCCGCACGGTCGCCTGCCACCTCTACGGCGAGGCGTGACGGGTGCGCGACGCCCCTCCCCGGCGGGCGTCCCGGTCGATCGCGACCGGCGCGGCACGGGGCCGCCTATCCCCTTCCGCCCCTGCATGCACTAGCTTCCGCAGCGGCGACGACACGCCCGGACAAGGGGGAGCACGCGAGATGAAGACATTCGGAGTCATGGCCGTCATCGGGTTGGGCCTGATCGGCGCGGTGGGTACCGCCTCAGCCCAGTCCTGGGGCGGTCCCGATTACGGCTATCGCGACCGCGACTCTCGCGATCGCGAGTACCGCAGCCGCGACAGCGACTACCGCGACCGCGACTATCGGGACCGCCGCGACGATTACGGCCGGCGGGACGACTATCGTGGCCGCGACTATGGTTCCCGCGACCGGGATTACGGCGCGCGCGACCGTGGCGCCGCCTTCAACGAGCGCGAATACCTGCGCTGCAACCCGGACGTGGCCCGCGCCGTGCTCGCCGGCAAGATGGAGTCGGGCTACAAGCACTTCCAGGTCCACGGCTTCCGCGAGGGCCGCAAGCTGTCCTGCTGAGACCGACCGGACCACGAACGCCGCCGGGGACGATCGCCCCGGCGGCGCGCCATCACCCTGCGCCGCCGAGGCGGCCGGGCATCGCCCGCCTGCGACCGCCCCGTCGATTTTTCCACAACTCTGCCCGGACCCCTGGCAGTTTCCGCGCGTTCTGCCTGCGCTCACGGTTCGATGAACCGTCGACACGGTCAGTTGACCTTTAGTCAAGGTAGGCGCGCGTATGGCAGCGAAACAGAAGACATTGCAGGATGCGTTCTACGAGACGCTCAAGGACGTGTACTATGCCGAGCGGCAATCGGTCCGTGCGCTGAAGAAAGCGGCCAAGTCGGCGCAACACGAGGAGCTGCGGCAGGCCTTCGAGACCCATGCCGAGGAGAGTGCGACCCAGGTCGAGCGCATCCAGCAGGTGTTCGACATCATCGGCAAGCCGGCCCGCGGCAAGACCTGCGAGGCGATGCAGGGCCTGACGAGCGAGATGGAGGAGGACCTGGAGGATTTCGGCGACGGTCCGGCCGCGGATGCGGTGCTGGCCGCCTCGGCCCAGGCCCTCGAACACTACGAGATCGCGCGCTACGGCACGCTGAAGACCTGGGCGCTCCAGCTCGGCCACGAGGACGCCGCCCGGCTGCTCGACGAGACGCTCCAGGAAGAGAAGAAGACCGACCAGCTGCTGACCGACCTCGCCGAGCGCATCAACGTCGAGGGCGTCGAGGAAGGCGAGTCCGCCTCCGGCACAGCCAGGTCCGGGACAGGCAAGTCCGCGACAGGCAAATCCGAGACAGGCAAGTCCGGCAAGGCAGCCTGAACCGCCGGAGCCGCGAGGCGTCGGCCCGGCGCCTCCCATGATCTGGCATGACCATCACGGCGGCGCAGAGATCTGCGCCGCTCGAATGCGTGCGTATTCGATAAATCAAGTGAATGTACTGCGAATTTTGCTTTACAATTAGCAAAATACACATCGGTTAACTTGCATCAACGCAAGATTGTTCTGCAGCTGCAAGGTGGCGCCGTCGCAACTCCTGTCCAGCCATTGGAAGGATGAAGCATGGCCACGATCCTCGGTACGAACGGCAACGACGTCCTCACCGGAACGACGGGCGACGACGTGATCCTGGGGCTCCTCGGAGATGACAAGATCAGCGATCCGGGCAGCTTCAACCGCATCGACGGGCAGGACGGCAACGACGTCATCACCGGCGGGGCCGATATCGACTACATCGCTGGCGGACCCGGTAACGATGTCATCTATGGCGGGGCTGCGGCCGATCAGCTCATCGGCGAGGCCGGTGACGATCTCATCTACGGCCAGGACGGCGACGACTACGCCGCCGGCAATCCGGGCAACGACACGATCTATGGCGGCGGCGGCAACGACTTCTTCGTCGGCGAGGCCGGCAACGACCAGGTCTACGGCGAAGCCGGCAACGACTTCGTCGCCGGCGGCGACGACGACGACCTGGTGAGCGGCGGCGCCGGCGACGACCTCGTCGACGGCGATCTGGGCAACGATACGCTGCTCGGCGATGCCGGCAACGATGTGCTGTTCGGCGATGTCGGCAATGACCGGATGAATGGCGGCCCGGGCAACGACCGGCTCGACGGCGCGGTCGGCACCGATACGGCTGTGTTCGATGCCGCCTTCCGCGACTTGGCGGTCACCTCGTCGGGGTCGCTCGTCACCTTCGACGGGCCGACGGGCACCGACGAGGTCAGGAACACCGAGATGTTCGCGTTCTCCGACCGCACGATCGTCCAGGCCGACGGCAACGCGTCGGTCGACGACCTGTTCTATCTCAGCCAGAACACCGACGTGCTGCTCGCCGGCCTCGATCCGGAGGCGCATTTCGGCCAGTACGGCTGGCGCGAGGGCCGCAACCCGAACGCCTATTTCGACACGAAAGGCTATCTCGCGGCCTATGGTGACGTCGCGGCGGCCGGCGTCGACCCGCTCCAGCACTATCTCACCTATGGCTGGAAGGAGGGCCGCGACCCTTCGGCCAATTTCGACACCAAGGCCTACCTGGCGGCCAATCCCGACGTGGCGGCGGCGGGCATCAATCCGCTGGAGCACTTCCTGCAATACGGTGCGGGCGAGGGCCGCGCGGTGCAGGCGGGCGACGGCGCCTTCGCGAGAGCCACGGCGCCGGGCGTCTACGTCTGATACCGCCGGCACCTTCGAAC
>JAEWKL010000298.1 GCA_023386115.1 Pseudomonadota bacterium | reverse complement strand
GCTTGCGAGAGGAAACCCGCCACGATGAGCGATTCCGGAGCGGACAAAGCGCCCGACGTGCAGCTGCCCAACGTTCACGTGCGGGCCGAGGTGCTGGTCCAGGCGCTGCCGCACATGCAGCGCTACGACGAGGAGGTCGTGGTCATCAAGTATGGCGGCCACGCCATGGGCGATCGCGCCGCGGCGGAGGATTTCGCCGAGGACATCGTGCTTCTCGAGCAGTCGGGCCTCAAGCCGGTGGTGGTCCATGGCGGCGGGCCGCAGATCGGCCGCATGCTCGACCGGCTCGGCATCAAGTCCGAGTTCCGCGAGGGCCTGCGCGTCACCGACGAAGCCACCGTCGAGGTGGTCGAGATGGTCCTGGCCGGCTCGATCAACAAGCAGATCGTCGGCTGGATCTCGGCCGAGGGCGGCAAGGCGATCGGCCTGTGCGGCAAGGACGGCAACATGGTGCGGGCGCGCCGCGCCGCCCGGACGGTGACCGATCCCGATTCGCACATCGAGCGCCACGTCGATCTCGGCCTCGTCGGCGAGCCCGAGCATGTCGACCGCACGGTGCTCGACGCGGTGCTGAAGGCCGAGCTGATCCCGGTCCTCGCCCCGGTGGCCGTGGGCGGCGACGGCCAGACCTACAACGTCAACGCCGACACCTTCGCGGGCGCCATCGCCGGGGCGATGCGGGCCAAGCGCCTGTTGCTGCTGACCGACGTGCCGGGCGTGCTGGACAAGAACAGGAAGCTGATCCCGGAACTGTCGATCGAGGATTGCCGCCGTCTCATCGCCGACGGGACCATCACCGCCGGCATGATCCCGAAGATCGAGACCTGCATCTACGCACTCGAACAGGGCGTCGAGGCGGTGGTCATTCTGGACGGCAAGGTGCCGCACGCGGTGCTGCTCGAGCTGTTCACCGATTACGGCGCCGGCACGCTGATCCGCCGGTCGTAACGACGATCCCGGGCGGCCGATCCGTCGGCAGCCCGGGCAGCACGACCTGTCTTTCATCTTCCCTTCCGCTCCGCCTCGCTTATCTTGGGCGCCCGGGGCCATGGGGCCCCCGTCCGCCGGATCGTCCCTTGCTCCTGCCAGGCGAGAGCCACCTCACCGCTCCCGAGGCGCGCGGCTTCTCCGGGATCGACACCTGGGTGTTCGACCTCGACAACACGCTCTATCCCCACGACGCCCGCGTCTGGCCGCAGGTCGACGAGCGCATCACCCTCTACGTGATGAACCTGTTCGGGCTCGACGGGATCTCGGCGCGGGCCCTGCAGAAGTACTTCTATCACCGCTACGGCACGACATTGCGCGCGCTTATGGCCGAGTGGAAGATCGACCCCTACGAGTTCCTCGACTTCGCCCACGACATCGACCATTCGAGCATCGCGCTGAACCCAGGCCTCGGCGTGGCGATCGAGGGCCTGCCCGGCCGCAAGCTGATCCTCACCAACGGCTCGCGCCGGCACGCCGAGAACGTGGCGAAGAAGCTCGGCATCCTCGACCATTTCGAGGATGTGTTCGACATCGCGGCGGCCGACTTCGTGCCCAAGCCCGAGCGCACGGCCTACGAGAAGTTCCTCGACCGCCACGGCGTCGACCCGACCCGCTCGGCCCTGTTCGAGGACATCGCCAAGAACCTCGTCGTCCCGCACGATCTCGGCATGGCGACGGTGCTGGTGGTGCCGCGTACCATCGACCCGTTCCGCGAGAGCTTCGAGCAGGAGGCGGTGCGCGCGCCCCATATCGACCACATCACCAACGACCTTGCGGGCTTCCTGACCGACCGGGTCGCCCCGGCGCTGGCGGCGTGAGCTGGCAAGATCCGCGCGGGCAAGATCCGCGCACGCAGGACGAGCCGGACGGGCGCGACCCGGCCGAGATCTGGGGCCGGCGCATCGGCCGCGGCCTCGGGGCCGTGGCGCTCGTCGTCCTGGCCTGGCTGCTCGGCCGGCAACTGCACCTGTGGTGACTCACGAACCAGGGACCCGCATGTCCGAGACCGATTGGAGTTCCCTCCGGGCCCCCGACCTCGCCGCCATCGAGGCCCTGGCGGAGGCCGCCTTCGCGCGCCTGCCGGAGGCGTTCCGCGCCCTGTGCGAGGGCGTGGTGATCCGGGTCGAGGAGTTTCCCGACGAGGAGACCCTCGCGGAGATGGGCTGCGAGAGCGAGTTCGACCTCCTCGGCCTGTTTCGCGGCACCGGTCTGGCGCAGGGGGGTGGCGCCCTGAATCTCGCCACCGGGCAGTTCCCGAACATGGTCTGGCTCTACCGCCGTCCCCTGCTCGATTACTGGGCCGAGCACGACGAGACCCTCGGCCACTTGGTCGCCCACGTGCTCGTGCACGAGATCGGCCATCATGTCGGGCTCTCCGACGACGACATGGCGGCCATCGAGGCGGCGGCCGAGGCGTGAGGCGGCTCCGAGCGTCCGGTCTCTGCGGCCTCCGGCGAAGGAGCTAAGCCGTCCGGCGTGCGATCCGACCCGGTTTAACCTGGATGCTCTAGGGCAGCCCTCGATCGCGCGGTCATCAGATCCCGCATAACCGGTTGAAATACTGCCAATTTAAGGACGGCGCGGCGCGCTGGAACTCGCTTGATGCTACAGGGTAGTATAACCGTGAGGCGATTGCCGGGATCGGGCCGCCTTCGTATCGGCGGCGATCCGACGACCCGGCTGGCTCCTGATCCCGACATGTCCGCACAGATCACCTTCGATCCCGTCCGCGTGGAGACCGGCAGCACCGATTGCGAGGGCCGCCTGGCCTATCGCGACGGCTGCCTGATCGGGGTCCTGACCCTGCTCGACCCGGACTTGCACGGTGAGCTGGGCCTCGGCCGCCGCTGGTATCTGGAAGCCGGGTTCGGATGGTTCGCCGGCGTGCCGCACCCGCCCACCTTCCCGAGCCTCGACGAGGCCGGTACCTGGCTCCGCGACCGGACGGACGGCCTCGCGCTGCGCGGCGTGGCGGCTTTGCCGGAGGTCACGCCGCGCTGCGCGGCGGCAGGGCACTCGCCTTCGGCCTGCTGGTCCGGAACTGGCCCCGCTCCGTTGCGATGAACACCAGCACCACTACGGTGACGCTGGTGAACCACCAGCTCGCGGTGGTGCCGATGCCGAGGCAGGTGGAGGCGAAGGCGGTGGCGGCGGTGGCCATCGCGCCCGGGGTCAGCACGGGGTGCTCGCGGCCGGAATGGCGGATGCCGTTCCACAGCACGAAGGCCGCCGCAAAGGCGCCGACGATTCCGAGCTCGTACCAGATCTCGAACAGCAGCGAGGCAGGAGCGTTGATCGGCAGCATGCCGATCGCCTTGCCGCGGAGCGCCGTCTCCAGGCCGTGGCCGGTGATGAGCCGCAGGGGCTCGGTCGTCACCACCCGCTGCCAGGCCTTCAGGGACAGGATCGTGGGGTGAAGCGGCCCGAGCAGCGGCGTCAGCAGGGGCCGCAGGAGGAAGGGCAGCAGGGGCGCCAGGGCGACGAGGCCCGCGGCGACGCCGGCCGTGACCCGCACGCCGAGGCCCTGGCGCCAAGCCGAGAGCGCGAAGGCCGCCGCCCCGCAGCCGAGGGCGAGGAGCGGAACCGGCCCCGGGGCCAGGACCAGCGCGAACGCCACCACCACGGCGAGGCCGAGCGCCTCCATGTCGCGGCGGCGCGAGCGCAGCCAGGCGGCGCTGGGCCAGAGCAGCAGGGCGAGCAGCATCGCGCCGCGCTCCAGCGCGCTGTCATCCTCGAAGCCGCCCCGCAGGATGGCACCGCTGAACAGCCCGAGCAGCACCGCTGCGATCGCCGCGATGCCGACGCCGAGGGGCAGGAGGTAGAGGTTGGCCGAGCGCATCCGGTCCGGCAGCGCGAGGTAGCCCGCCACCGTCAGCACCACCGTGGCGGCGAGGTTGAGCAGGCGCTCGCTCGCCGGGCCCGGGAACGGCGTCCAGACCAGCGACAGGGCGCACCAGCCGAGCAGCAGGCCGCCGGCCAGCATCGCCCGCGCGCCGCCGAGGCGCGACAGCCCCGCCCCCAGGGGCCGTTGCGCGCCGTCGAGGACGGCGGCGATGATCAGCAGCACGATGCCGATCGGCGCGAGAATCACCACGCTGCGCCGCGACACCAGGGCGGTGACCGGAATCACCACCGTCAGGCCGAAGAAGGCGAGGCGGCGCAGGAGCGCCGCCGCATCGACGGCAGGATCGGGGGTGTGCGACGTCGCGCGCGGCATGGCAGCCAATCCGGATGTCGGCGCCGAAACGGGGCCGTTCTCCCTCCTAGTCGAGAGGGCGCCCCGTGCGCTGTAGATGGGGCGCAACACTGAGGGCGGGCGCGACGCGGCGAAACCTCAGGGGAGCGGCTAGAGCGCCGGCAGCAGGTCGTTGTTCTCCTCGATCCGCAGCATACGGACGTCGACCACGGCGGCCCGGAACCAGGGACATTCCCGCGCCACGTCCTGGATCGCCAGGACGCACCGCACCGGGTCGACCTGGTCGTTGCCGACATAGACGCTGCCCTGCTGCCGGTTAAAGCCGTGGCGTTCCAGTACCCGGGCGATGTCCTGATCGCCGTTCTGCCATGAGGCGTTATGATACTGGTTCTTCAGCGTCTCGGTATCGAGATCGAAGCAGAGCGCGTACACCCGCTTGCCCCATGCCGGTCGATTCGGGATGTGATGGGGGGCAAGGATATCGGCGTCATGCCGTAGCGGAAACGGGCGCTTCGGGCGTCGGGTCTTCATGGATCTGCTCCCGCCCTAGCCCAGAGTGTCGCCCGGACGTGCCCGGACATCTTTCCGGCGAAATGTGTGCGGTTCGTCGGCGTTTGTGAAGGCACCGGCGTCACGCGCCGAGCGCTCCCGCCACATCCTCCTCGGACACGGCCTCCAGGGGCTTGCCCACCTTGCAGGCGCGCGCGCGCTCGCCCGGGCGCATGACCAGGATCACCGTCTCGGTGCCCGGGCAGGCCGGGTCGGCGCAGACGATCTCGTTGACGCTGAGCGTCACCTCGGGGCCGAAGCCGCCGAGCCGGCGGGCGATCTCGGCCACCCGGGCCCGCGCCGCGGCATCGGGCGAGGGGCGTTTCCGAAAGGCGCCGAGGAAGCTCACGGCCTCAGCGCGGCAGGCTGAGGAGGCCGGCCTGGCCGTCGGCACAGCCGAAGGCGAGGTGCTCGCCGCCGGAATGCCAGCTCATCGCCGTCACGGCGCTGCCCCGCACCGCCGGACGCACCAGCAGCTCGGAGGCGTCGGTGAAGCGGATCAGCAGCACGCAGCCATCCTCGTAGCCCGCCGCCAGGACCGGGGCCTTGGGGTGGAACGCCACCCGCGAGACCCGGGCCGGGCGCACGCCGCATTCCCGCGGCGCCTTGCCGGTCGGCCCCTCCTTCGAGTCGAACGGCCAGACGATCACGGCTTCCGCGCCGCTCGTCGCCAGCCAGTCCCCGTCCGAGGACCAGGCATAGGAGCGCACCTTGGCCGGGTAGCCGGTCATCCGCATGTGGCCGCGGTCGGGCTGCAGGCGCCAGCCGTGCAGGGCGTTCTCCTGCATGGTGGTGATGACGAAGCGCCCGTCCGTCGACCAGGTCACGTCGATGTGCGAGCCCTTCCAGGTCAGGGGCTCGGGGGCCGAGTCGAGGTTCGGGTACCACAGGGTGGCACCGCCGTAATGCGCCACCGCCAGCCGGTAGCCCTTGGGCGCGAAGGCGAGGCCTCGGGCGGTCGAGGGCGCCTCGAAGACCTTCTCGCGGCCCTTGGCGTCGCGGGCGACGACGCGCTTGCCCGCCGCGTAGGCGATGCCGCCCTCGGGATGCAGCGCCAGCGCGTCGATCCAGGCGCCGCCCTTCGCGGTCGCGATCTCCTCGACACAGCCATCGGCCTTGGTGGCGACGACCCGGCCGTCGTCGCCACCGGTGACGAGGCGCCTGCCGTCGCCGACCGCCACCAGGATGCCGGCCTCCGGATGCGCGTCGACCCGGTGGGTCCCACCGTCCTCGGCCACGAGGAGCACCGCCCCGTCGCCGAGCGCCAGGGCGAGCTGCCGGCCGAGCCAGTGCGCCGCGATGACATGGGCGCCGGCCGCGATCTCGGTGACCTGCTGGGTGAGGGAGGGGGCGGCGGTGGCGCTCATCGCTCTTCCTGTGAACCTCTTGCTGCGGGTCCGGGCCTCTCACACGGGACCTCCCGGCGCAAGGGCGGGCGCGGTTCCGGCCGGGATTAACCGCTCCTCCCGCAGGGTTAAGGCTTCGCTCACCAAACCGCGTCAATTCGATGGATCGGGCCCGAACACGGCCCAGGTTCCGGTGTTCTTACCTCGAACCGTCGCCGGAGCGCCTGAAGGCGGACCGGCGGCCCCCCATCGTCCTGGAGCGAGTTGCGTCATGATCCAGTCTGCCTTTGCGGCGATGGTGCCGCCCGCTGCCCTCCCGTGGGAGACGGTGCTGGTGGTCGAGGACGAGGCGATGGTCTGCGAGATCGCCGCCGAGGCCCTGGCGGATGAGGGATACCGCGTGCTCACCGCGTCCGACGCCGTCGAGGCCGGCCGCATCCTGCAGGCCGAGCGGGTCGACATGCTGTTCACCGACATCGACCTCGCCCGCAACACCAACGGGGTGGCGCTCGCCCGCGACGCGCGCCGCCACTGCCCGCGCCTGCCGGTCGTCTACACCTCGGGCGGCCGCCACACGCTGGGCGACGGCGAGGCGGTGACCGGCTCGGTCTTCGTGCCCAAGCCCTATCGCCCGAGCCAGATCGTGGCGCTCGCCAACCGCATCCTCGGACACTGAAACCCCTTCTGCCGGAGCCCACACAGATGCGCCCGCCCTTCGTCCTGTCCGGCCTCCTCGCCCTCATCCTCGCCGGCCATGCCCTTACGGCGGGCGCCAAGGATGCGTCGGCCCCGACCCCCGCGGCTCCAGCGGCGGCGCCCGCCCCCAGCCCGACCTGCGACATCGTCGGCCTGCGCCTCGAGGACGTGATCGCCAAGTCGGCCGAGCTCCAGCGCTCCGCCAACGCGCAGACGGTGCGCGATCTGCGCACCCTTCGCGACGCCGCCGTGGTGCTGGATGCCTACAAGCATCCGGAGGTCTGCGCTCAGGTTCTGGCCGTCCTGCGCGGGCTGGCCGCCAATCCCGAACGGGCGATCGACCAGAGCGGCGACACCGACGAGGAGAAGGCGGAAGCGGTCGAGAAGGCCCGGGCCCCCAAAGCTCCCGAGAAGTCTCCCGAGAAGGCGCCGGAGACGAAGGCGAAGTAGAGACGCGGTGAGAGCGCGGGATAATGTGGCAAAGGGGTCCGCCGGCCCCGTCAGCCACCCCGGTAACAGATTGGAATTCCTCTGAGTTTCGCGGGCGGCCTTGATCCCGCCCGGCCACCTCGCTAGTTCGTTCCTGCCGGCGGCCCGGGATCGTGCCGGGCCGGTGCCGGCTTTGTCCGACGAACAGGAGCGAGGGCCGGGAAGGCGTCGCGCCGGTGCCCCTCCGGGCGGCCGGTCCGCGCGCGGATGCCTGTTGGCGCTCGCCGTCCCAGAGGAGTCGCACGACGTGCTCACGCAAGGGTTGCCCCGGTTCGGGGCCTGCATCGGCCGCGTGACGGCTCTCTGCCTCGCCCTGTCGCCGCTCGCCGCCGCGACGGCCGAGGCCCAGGTTCAGGCCCAAGCGGCCTCGGCCGAGGCGCAGGCTGCCGTGACGCCCGCCGCCGTGAGCCATCCCGCCACCCCGCCGTTGCGGGTGGAGCTGAACAAGCTCGAGACCGCCGGCGAGGCGTGCAAGGCGGTGCTGATCGTCGAGAACGGCAAGGGCGGCCCGATCCGCTCGCTGCGCCTCGACCTCTATGCCTTCGATCCGGAGGGCATCGTGCAGAAGCGCAGCATGGTCGAGCTCGGGCCGGTGCCGGCACGCAAGACGGCGCTCCGCCAGTTCGAAATCTCCCCCACCCCCTGCGCCCAGGTCGGCCGGGTGCTGCTCAACGACGTGGCGGCCTGTGAGGGGAAGGAGATCTCGGGGCAGGATCTCACCCGCGAAACCTGCCTGGAGCGCATCGAGCCCTCCTCCGCCAAGGGCGCCGCGCCGTTCGTGCGCTGACCGCCTCTACTCGTTCCCTACTTCCGGAGACCGCCGAGATGGATCCGACCACCGCGCCCGCCGCGACTGCCGGCCACGACTTCTCCTTCCTCGGCCTCTTCCTGCAGGCCGACCCGATCGTGAAGGGGGTGATGATCCTCCTGATCCTGGCCTCGCTGGTCTCCTGGACGATCATCATCGAGAAGCTGGTGCGCCTCGCCGGCGCCCGCCGCCAGGCCCGGGCCTTCGCCCGCCTCGTCGCCACCGGCGGCATGCCGGAGGCCCGCTCCGGGATCAGTGCCCGGGTGGTGGCCGCCGCCCAGGAGGCCTGGCGCGACCAGGATCCGACCGAGACCCGCGCCGAGCGCCGCGAGCGCATCGAGCGTGCCATGCGGGCCGCCCTCACCCTCGACATCAAGCGGCTGCAGATCGGCCTGCCGTTCCTGGCGAGCGCCGGCTCGGCGGCGCCGTTCATCGGCCTGTTCGGCACGGTCTGGGGCATCATGAACTCGTTCTCGTCAATCGCGAAGAGCCAGGACACCAGCCTCGCGGTGGTCGCGCCGGGCATCGCGGAGGCGTTGTTCGCCACCGCGATCGGCCTCGTGGTCGCGATTCCCGCGGTGCTGGCCTACAACAAGTTCTCCAGCGACCTCGCCAAGGTGCAGGCGGCCTTCGTCGCCGGCATCGGCACCCTCGGCAACCGGCTGGCGCGCGACCGCAGCCACCACGCCCGCAGCGCCGCCGCCGAGTAAGCGACATCCAGGGTCCGTTACTTCCCGTTCAACGCGTAGAGAGCCCCTGCCACGCTAAGGCAGGCGGCCGGAGGCCCGCCAGATGGGTATGGGACCGGTGCAGGCCGGCGCCGGCGACGAGGATGGCTTCGACGCCGCGCCGATGTCCGAGATCAACGTCACCCCGATGGTCGACGTGATGCTGGTGCTGCTGATCATCTTCATGGTCGCGGCACCGCTGATGACCGTCGGCGTGCCGGTCCAGCTGCCGAAGACCGCCGCCGCCAAGACCTCCGAATCGAAGAAGCCGGTGGTGGTCTCGGTCGACAAGGACGGTCAGGCCTTCCTCGCCAAGGAGCCTCTGCCGGCCGACACCGCGCTCGCCCGGCTGAAGGCGGCCGCCGCCGAGGATCCGGGCCAGACCGTGCTGGTGCGCGGCGACAAGGACGTACCTTACGGCAAGGTGATGGAGGTGATGGGCCTCGTCGGCCAGGCCGGCTTCGCCAAGGTCTCGCTGATCGCCAACGCGCCCTCCGGCGGGGCGGCACCCGCCCCGGCGGCTCCCCGGTAAGCCGATGAGCCACACCGTGACGACCGACGCGCCGGAGCCGCGCGAGCCGGGGACGGGCCTCGGCCTCGCCTTCCTGGTGGCGCTCGCCCTGCATGCCGGTGGCCTCTTCGCCCTGACCTACTGGCGCAGCCCCCCGGCCCCGCCCGGCGAGAACGAGATCGCCATCGATCTCGCGCCGGACATGGCGGCGATCGACGTGCCGAACCAGGCCAACGACGTCGAGGCCGCGCCGACGCCGACCGACACGACCGTGCCGACGGCCGAGCCCCCGTCCGACACCGTGCCGGTCGAGACTCCGCCGCCGCCGGACACCAAGATGGAGGAGGTGCCGCAGGAGACCCCGGTCGAGCAGGTCCCGGCCGAAGCGGTGCCGATGGAGAAGCCGCCCGAGGCGGTCGAGGCGGTGCAGGAGCCCGAGGAGCAGGTCGTCACCTCGACCAATTCGGAGGCCCCGGCCGCGGTGGTGGCAAGGCCCGTGCAGGAGCCGAAGCCGGTCCCGAAGCCCGTGCCGAAGCCGGTGGCCAAGCCGAAGCCGGTCGAGAAGCCCAAGCCCGTCGAGAAGCCGATCGAGGCGAAGAAGCCAGCGCCGAAACCCGTGCGCGACGTCAAGCGTGAGGCTCCGAGAGCCGCCGAGCGCAACATGGAGGCCGCCCGCCAGCGCCGCGCCGCGGCCTCCGCCTCGCAGATGAACCAGGGCGGCGCCTCTGCCGCCGCGAGCGCCAACGCCGCCAGGGCCTGGGGCGCGATGGTGCGCGGGGTGATCCAGAGCCGGGCCCGGAGCGCCGGCGGGGCGAGCGGCACCGCGACGGTCCGCTTCACCGTGTCCCGGTCCGGCCGGGTGCTGGGCGCCTCGCTCGCCAGCAGCAGCGGCAACGGTGCCCTCGACGCCGCGGCCGTGGCAGCCGCCTCCGGCAGCCTGCCGCCGGCACCGGCCGAGTTCGCGGGCGCGCAGCAGAGCTTCACCCTGCCGGTGCGGTTCAACTGAGGGTCTATCCCGTGACGCGTGGCAGGACGACAACCACCCATCGTCAATCCGGAGCCGCGCAAGCGGCCCCGGAATGGTAGGGTGGATGGTCCCCGGCGGCATCATAAGCGCCAGGTTGAGGTCGTCTGAAGCTCCGATCGAGGAGCCCGTCCCGTGAGGCCAATGAGCCCCATCGGCCTTGGGACATCGCCAACTCCGTCCTCCAGTCCGAGTCTCCCGACCCGCAGGGCGCCGTCGCGCGGACCGAGCGCCTCTCCGACGAGCGGCCGCCGCCGTCGCCCTGGAAGCCTGTGCGACAGCCCATCACCGGGCGCCCCGGATCCACCAGCTCGGCCACGAGGTCCGCCTGCTGCCGCCGGCCTCGTCCGGCGGTGCCCGTCCCGGCTCAATCGAGGACTGGCCGAACCGCGGTGAAGACCCGTCGCCCGGCGAGCCGGTGCCCCGGACGGCCGTCTGTCAGCCGCCATGCACCGGGACGACCGAGCCGCGGTAGGTCTCGCGGATGAAGGCCGCGACCTCGGGCGAGGCGAGGAGCGCCGAGAGGCGCCGCACCCGCGGATCCTGCGCCAGGGCCTTCGTGGTGACGAAAATGTTGGCGTAGGGGTTGTTCTCGGCCTTCTCGAGCGCCAGCGCATCCTTCGCCGGGATCAGGCCGGCCTCGAGCGCGTAGTTGCCGTTGATGACCGAGAGCGTCACATCGTCGATCGCGCGCGGCAGCTGGGCCGGGGCGACCTGCACGATGGCGATCCGCTTCGGGTTGGCGGCGATGTCGGACGGCGTCGCGAGCTGGCCGTCCTTCAGGCCGGCCTTGAGGGTGATCAGGCCGCCCGCTTGCAACAGGTTCAGCGCGCGGCTGAGATTCGTCACGTTGTTGGGCACGGCCACGGTGGCGCCCGCCGGCACCTCGGCGAGGCTCTTCACCTTGTGCGAGTAGATCCCGAGCGGCTCGATATGGGTGGAAGCAGTCGCCGCGAAGGTGGTGCCGAGCTGAGCCTCCTCGGTGTGCAGGTAGGGCGCGTGCTGGAAGAAGTTCGCGTCGGCGTCGCCGTTGAGCACCAGGGAATTCGGCCGGATGTCGCCGGAGATCTCGATGACCTGGATGTCGAGGTCGGGGGCGAGCTTGTCCTTGACGAAGCGAAGGATCTCGGCGTGCGGCACCGGCGAGGCGACGATCCGCAGGGGTGCGGCGAGAGCGGCGCCCGAGAGGAGCGAGAGCGCGGCGGCGGCGAGCAGGGTGCGTCTGGCGAGGGCGAGCATGGTCCGTCCTATGGAAGGGTGTTCGCGCGGCAACGTCGGGCCGAGAGGCCGAACGCGCGGCGGCGCTCCCGGGAGCGTTCTTTGTGAAGAACAAGAGGGTGGCGGCGGGACGGGATGTTGCCTCAATGCCCGTGGCAAATACAAGATGGCATCGTGCACGAATCCCATATTCGGCTGAATTCGAAAGAGTCTTGTCTCGTCGGGCACCGCGGGAAGGTCGTCCTTTTCCGAGCGGCCGTTCTATAAAAAGAACATTCTCGTTGACGCGGAGCGGGCTTGGGGCGGAATATGGGCATCTCGATTCCCGGCCCGCGGCGCCGGGCATCCGCAGCCGAGTCCGGCCGCTCCCTGGTCGTCCGCCCATCCGGTCCCCGCCTCCCAGGCCATCCATGCCCGATCGCCGCCAAGCCCTCGCCGTCCTGTCATCGACGCTGCTCCTGCCGCTCGGCGCCCACTTCGCCCGCGCGCGGGAGGCAGAGCCTCTTCCTCGCGCACACGAGGCGGAGCCGCGGCGGGGCGGCACGCTGACCCTCGTCGAGGTCGGCGAGCCGACCACCCTCGTGCCGCTCACCGACTCGAACACCCGCACCCGCAACCTCAGCACCAAGGTCACCGAGGGCCTGCTGCGCTTTGACGCCGACTTCGCCCCGCAGCCGCTGCTGGCGACGGCCTGGAGCGTCAGCCAGGATGGCCTGCGCTACCGCTTCACCCTGCGCCCGAACGTCAGGTGGCACGACGGCAAGCTGTTCACCGCCGCCGACGTGCGCTTCTCGCTCCTGGCCCTGAAAAGGATCGGCCCGCGCGGGCGCATCACCTTCGCGAACCTCGTCGAGGTCGAGACGCCGGACCCGCTGACGGCGATCCTGGTCCTGTCGAAGCCGACACCGTACCTGCTCAAGGCGCTCACGGCGGCCGAGTCGCCGATCGTGCCGGCCCATGCCTATCCAAACAATGCCTATCCGGACGCGTCCTATGGCGACAGCCCGAACGGCAGCGCCCCGATCGGGACCGGGCCTTATATCTTCGTCGAGTGGGCGCGGGGCAGCCACCTCGTCCTGCGCCGCAACCCGGATTACTGGCAGCCCGGCCGGCCCTTCCTCGACCGCATCGTGGTCCGCTTCGTCGCCGACACGATGGCGGTCTCGACGGCGCTTGAGGCCGGCGAGGCCGATGTCAGCTACAGCGTGGCGCTGCCGGAACTGGAGCGGCTGCGGGGTCATCCGCGCCTCGCGGTGACGACGGCCTCCGACGACTACCTCAACAACGCGCAGGTGCTGGAGTTCAACCTCGACCGGCCGGTCCTGGCGCGCCGGGACGTCCGCCACGCCCTCGCCGCGGCGATCGACCGCCGGATCATCACCGGAACGATCTTCTACGGCCACGCCCAGGCCGCGGGCTCGACGATCCCCGCATCGCTCAAGGCCTATAACCACGAGGCGTCGTTCGCCCACCCGTTCGACCTCGCCCGGGCGAACCGGCTGCTCGACGAGGCCGGGTTGCCGCGCGGGCCGGACGGCACGCGGTTCCCTCTCCGCCTCACCTTCATCCCGGGACCGACCTTCAAGAAGACCGCCGAGTACCTGCGTGCCGCGCTCTCGCGCATCGGCGTCAAAGTCGACCTCGTCGACGGCGACCTCGCCACCTTCATCCGGCGGGTCTATACTGAGCGCGACTTCGACCTCAACCTCAACGGCATCAGCCGCCTGTTCGACCCGACGGCCGGCGTCCAGCGGCTGTACTGGTCGGACGGGATCAAGCACCCGCTGCCCTACCTGAACGCTGCCCACTACGACAACCCGGCGGTCGACGACTTCTTTCGCCAAGCGGCAACGGAAGTCGACGAGGCGCGCCGTCGGGAGATCTTCCGGCAGATCCAGGTGATCGTCGGTGCCGACCTGCCGGCGCTGGCCCTGGTGACGATCCCGACGATTACGGTGCAGAACGCCCGCGTGCGGCGCCTCGTCAACAGCATCGACCTCACCGCCGGCGACTTCTCGGAGACCTGGCTCGCGCCGTGACGGGATCGCCGCGGGCGCCCCGGGGCGACGAGCCTCCTTGCGCTGCGATCCCCGACGCCACGGAAGACGGGTGCGGAACAAGGCTTGCAGTGCGGCGTTCTTTCGTGGATTATCGAGTGATTACAAGAGCTTAGCGAAGCAAATGCTCTCGTTCGCACAGATCGCGATCATGCCCTTCTCCGGTATCGCCGGAATCGAGGAAGGGTCTTCCTATCCGCAGGGTCGCGTCGCGCGGGGGGCCTCTTCGCGAGACCGATCGCAGGGCTACGCCATGGTTTCAGCGACGATGACGCGCGGCGACGAGGTGGTGTTCGACCGGCTCGACCTCGCGGATGCCCTGGGGATCTGGCGCAACGCCAAAGGGCGGATCGTCGGCATTCACGGCCAGAACAGCCGCACCCCCACCGTCGACGTCAAGTTCGACGGCCACGAGACCCTGCGGCGCTACCTCCCGGACCTGTTCCGGCGCGTGCAGTGACCGCCGTCGAGATGCCAGCGAAATGGAACTGGTCGGCATGGATCCGGCGTCGCGGGCTGCGTCGGCGGCTCTTCGCGTGAACACCGCCGCGTTGCGCCAGCCTCCCTTACGCGGGACGAGCCACAGCACGGCGGAGGCCGACTTCTGGGCGGAACTGCGCGCCGAGGCGGAGGCGGCTTTGATCGAGGCGCCGCTCTATGCCGGGATCGTCCAGGCGACGATCCTCGACCAGCGCAGCCTGGCACAGGCCTTCGCCGGCCGCCGACGGATGACGCTGGCCCTCCATGTCCAGAGCCGGATCTCGGAGGTGTCCGGCTGCAACATCCACCCGGCGGCGCGGATCGGTTCCGGCGTGTTGATCGACCACGCCACCGGCGTCGTCATCGGCGAGACCATGGTGATCGCCGACGACGTCTCGATCCTGCAATCGGGGACGCTGGGCGGCAATGGCAAGGAGAGTGGCGACCGTCATCCGACGATCGAGCGGGGGATGCTGCTGAGCGTCGGCGCCAAGGTGCTCGATGACGGGCCGGCCCACACCACCGTCGCGGGCATGCCGGCCCGGGTGGTCTCGCGCATCTCGGGCAGCGAGGAGCCGGCCCTGACCATGGACCAGTTCTTCGGCGAGGGGACCTGACCGGACCCTGAAAATCCGTTTCGGAGACCGTTCATCGCGAGAGCGCGGCACGGGCCGCGTAGCTATGGATAATATTTCTATGAAACTTCAATATTTTAGATCAAAATCACAATTTATGCCTATTTGAAAGAAAATCTCACGTTCAAGCGGTCGATAAACGAAAAAACATTCTATTGACCCTGGCTGCTCGCCACGGCTATCCCTGCGTCATCGAGCGGCACGACGGTCAGTCTATCGACATGACCTCCGCCCTCGTGGACATCGAGACGCCAGAATAGGCAGAGTGATCGGCTCACGATCATCGGCCACGACTTGCCGGTCCGCACGGACGGCGATGGCGTCTGGCGTCGTGCACGCAGAATGCCGGGCCGGCACCGGCCCATCACGGCGACACGGAGACGAATTTCGATGAGCGGACCGGGTTTGAGCGTCAGCGCCTCAGCCGCACGCAACCTTGCCACCGCGACCGTCACCTCGGTCCAGAACGCGGCCAACACGCCGCGCTTCCTGCTGCGGCTCCTGCCCTTCGTCGATGTCGCAGGCGGCGTCTACCGGGTCAACCGCCGTGCCGTCGTGCTGGCCAAGCCCGGCCGCGTCGACCTGTCGACCGAGGGCGAGTCCCGCGCGATCCGTCCGGGCTCGCTGCGCGCCGTGCCGCTGTTCAGCCGTCTCGGCGACGCGGAACTCGCGGCGCTCGCGGCCAAGTTCACCGAGAGCCGGCACCAGGCCGGCGAGGTCATCGCCGAGGAGGGCTCGACCGGGCGCAGCCTCGTGGTGGTCGCCGACGGCACCGTCGAGCTGACCCTGTCGGGTCCCTACAACGGCCGTCTGCGCCAGGGGCTGGCCACCCGCGGCGACCATTTCGGTGACGGCGACCTCGTCGGCGAGGCGGGCCCCGCCCCCACCGTCAAGGCGCTGTCGGCGGTGACGCTGCTCACCCTCGACCGCGCCGCGATCGACGACGAGGCCATCGCCTCGCGCATCGCGCAGTACCGCGAGGAGCGCGACCGGCTCAAGGGCCACACCAACTCCCACGGCGAGCAGGGCATCGAGTTGCTCGCGGTCCATGCCGGCGAGCCGCGCCTGCCGACCACCTTCGTCGATTACGAGATCGATCCGCGAGAGTACCATCTCTCGACGATCCAGACGATCCTCAACACTCATACCCGCGTCACCGACCTCTACTCCAACGAGATCGACCAGCTGCGCGAGCAGATCCGCCTCACGGTCGACGCCGTGAAGGAGCGCGAGGAGTGGGAGCTGCTCAACAACTCGCAGTTCGGCCTGCTCAACGAGGTGGCGCCGCGCCAGCGCATCCCGACCCGCGGCGGTCCGCCGACGCCGGACGATCTCGACGAGCTCCTGACCCTGGTGTGGAAGAAGCCTGCCTTCTTCGTCGCGCATCCGCGGGCCATCGCGGCCTTCGGCCGGGAGGCGACCCGCCGCGGCGTGCCGCCGGTGGTGGTCCACCTGTTCGGGGCGCCGTTCATCACCTGGCGCGGCGTGCCGCTCGTCCCCAGCGACAAGCTGCCGATCGACATCGACCCGGTGACCGGCGCCCAGACCACCTCGATCCTGCTCCTGCGCGTCGGCGAGGGCGAGCAGGGCGTGGTCGGCCTGCACAAGTCGGGCGTGACCGGGGAGATCGAGCCCGGCCTGTCGGTGCGCTACATGGGCACCAACGACCACTCGATCGCCTCGCACCTCGTGACCCGCTACTTCTCGGCCGCGGTGCTGGTCGAGGACGCGATCGCCCGTCTCGATAACGTGCTGCTCGGCAACTACCATGACTACGCCTGAGGCGCCGCTCGGCTTCCCGTCCGGGACGCCGGCCGACCTCGCCCACGCGGATCTCGTCGGGCGCCTCGCCCGCGAGATCTACGGGCAGGGCCAGGCCGCGAGCGCCCCCGTCGCGCCCACGCTGCCGGCGGGACCTCAGGTCCCGCAGG
>JAEWKL010000250.1 GCA_023386115.1 Pseudomonadota bacterium | reverse complement strand
GCCTTCGCCCGCGGCTACGGCCTCGACGAGCCCGGCACCGTGATCCTGCGCCAGGGCAAGCTCTTCGCCGGCGCGGCCGACGGGGCCGAGCCGTCCGACCTCAATCCCGGCGAGGCGGTCTCGCGGGACTCCATCTTCTACGCCGACGCCAAGGCCTACGATTTCGTCCGGTTCGAGGTCAGCCTCGTCTACACCAAGGAGGACGACCCGCCGGTGCGGCTGCGCTTCGAGGCCGGGGCCTCGGGACGCCTCGCGCTGCGGCCGCACGGCGACTGCCCGGACGAGGTCTGCGCCCGGCTCCGGACCACGGACTTTGCCACGGAGTTCTCGCTCTGGTAGCCGGGTTCAGGTTGTCCCGCCCGTCTCGGCGACGAGCCAGGCCAGGGTCGCCGGGTCGGCCTCCGCCGGCAGGGTCAGGATCACCGGGGTCTCGTAGGGGTGACGGGCTTTCAGCGCCGCCACCAGCGGCTCTGCCAGGGCGGCGCGGGACTTGATGAGCGCCACCACCTCCTCGCCGCGCTCGACGGCGCCCTTCCAGGCATAGACCGAGCGCATCCCGGGCAGCACGTTGAGGCAGGCGGCGAGGCGCCCGCGCACCAGGGCTTCGCCGACCGCGAGCGCCGTGTCGGCGTCCGGGAAGGTGGTGTAGACGAGAAGCGGACGCTCCATGCTATGCCTCTCCCGACGGGGCCGGCGACGGCCCGGCGGTCGTCGCGCGTCCGGGGATGCGCGGGCGGGCCCCGGGTCGTCAAGCGGCAGGACCTTTCTCGGCGGTCGGGACACCCCACATGGCGCGGCGCTTCAACCAGATCGCCTTCATCGCGAGCCCGACGCCCGACGCCCGCGAGGCGGCCGAGCTCCTGATGCAGCGCTACGACCACGTGCCGCCCGAGGAGGCGGACGTGGTGGTGGGTTTAGGCGGCGACGGGCTGATGCTCCAGGCACTGCACCGCTTCATGGGCACGGGCAAGCCGATCTACGGCATGAACCGCGGCACCGTCGGCTTCCTGATGAACGAGTTCCACCTCGACGACCTGATCGAGCGGCTGGAGGTGGCGCAGCGCAGCATCGTCCACCCGCTCCTGATGATCGCCACCGATGTCGGCGGGCTCACCCACACGGCGCGGGCGGTCAACGAGGTCTACATGCTGCGCCAGACCCACCAGACCGCCAAGCTGAAGATCTCGATCGACGGCCAGGTGCGCCTGCCCGAGCTGATCGCCGACGGGGTGCTGGCGGCGACCCCCGTGGGCTCGACCGCCTACAACCTCTCGGTCGGCGGGCCGATCCTGCCGATCTCGTCCCAGCTCATCGCGCTGACCCCGATCTCGGCCTTCCGGCCGCGGCGCCAGGGCAGCGTGCTGCTGCCCAACCACGTCCGCATCCGCATCGAGGTCAAGGACCCGGAATACCGCCCCGTGGCGGCGGTGGCCGACCACACCGAGTTCCGCCGCGTCGCCCGGGTCGAGACCCAGCTCGACCGCTCGACCGACCTCGTGATGCTGCACGATCCCGGCCAGGGCATGGACGAGCGCATCCTGCGCGAGCAGTTCGGATGAGCCCCGCGCAGCAAGACCCTACGGCAAGGCGGCGCACTGGAAGCCGGCTCATCCTCGCATAGATCCGTTGCTGGGGCCGGCCGCGACGCCCCGTGACGGAGCGCCCGGATGCCCGACCGCCTGCCCCCGCCCCGGTTCCGGGCCCCGCTCCCAGACGGGGCACCGAGCTCCTGCCGGGCGCCGGTCTCCTGCCGGGCCTTCCCCCGATGAGCGAGGGCGCCCTGCGGGAGGACGATTACCGCAACCTCGCCGAGTCGCTGCCGCAGCTCGCCTGGATCGCCGAGGCCGACGGCACCATCGTCTGGTACAATCAGCGCTGGTACGACTACACCGGCACCACGATCGAGACGATGCGGGGCTGGGGCTGGCGCAGCCTCCACCACCCCGACCATCTCGAGCGGGTCGAGGCGCGCTTCCGCCGCGCCTTCGCGACCGGCGAGCCGTGGGAGGACACCTTCCCGCTGAAAGGGGCCGACGGGGTCTTCCGCTGGTTCCTCTCCCGGGCCCAGCCCTTCCGCGAGGCCTCCGGGCGGATCGTGCGCTGGTACGGCACCAACACCGACATCACCCGCCGGCGCGCCGTCGAGGAGCGCCTGCGCCACGCCCAGGACCGCTTCCGCGCCCTCGTCGACAGCGCCGCGGCGATCATCTGGTCGGCGGATGCCCATGGCGAGCTGTCGGCGGGGCAGTGGCGCTGGACCGCCTATACGGGCCAGAGCGACGCGGAGTGCCAGGGCTGGGGCTGGGTCGAGGCGGTGCATCCGGACGACCGGGCCAAGGCCGCCGATGCCTGGTCCCGCGCCGTCGAGGCGCGCACGCCCTTCGAGATCGAGTACCGGATGCGCCGGCGCGACGGCGCCTGGCGCCACATGGAGGTGCGCGCCGCCCCGGTCATCGCCGAGGACGGGGCCGTGCGCGAATGGGTCGGCATGCATGTCGACATCACCGACCGCAAGGAGGCCGAGGCGGAGATCGAGCGCGCCCGCCACGCCGCCGAGGCCGCCAACCGCGCCAAGAGCCAGTTCATCGCCAATATGAGCCACGAGCTGCGCACGCCGCTCTCGGCGGTGATCGGCTATTCGGAGATGCTGGCCGAGGAGATGGAGGATCTGGGCCAGGCCGAGCTGCTGCCGGACCTGCGCAAGATCGAGGCCTCGGCACGGCACCTGCTGGGCCTCATCAACGACGTGCTCGACATCTCGAAGATCGAGGCCGGCCGGATGACAGTGGCGGCGGAGGATTTTGCCGTCAAGGACATGATCGCCGACGTGGCGGCGGCGACCGAGGCGCTGACGGCCAAGAAGCGCAACCGCCTGGTCCTCGACATCCCCGACGAGATCGGTGCCATGCGCCAGGACCAGGGCAAGGTGCGCCAATGCCTGGTCAACCTGCTCGGCAACGCGGCGAAGTTCACGGAAGGCGGCACCATCACCCTCTCGGCCCGGCGCGACGAAGAACAGGGGGCCGCGTGGCTGACCTTCGCGGTCACGGATACCGGGATCGGGCTCACGGAGGAGCAGATCGGGCGGCTGTTCGAGCGCTTCGCCCAGGCCGACGAATCGACCACCCGGCAATTCGGCGGCACCGGGCTGGGCTTGGCCATCACCCGCGCCTTCTGCCGGCGCATGGGCGGCGACATCACCGTGACCTCGACCTACGGCGAGGGCGCGACCTTCACCCTCCGGCTGCCGGCTTTGCTGACGGAAGAGGACGACGAGCCGACCCCGGAGGAGGTGCGGGCGCTCGCCGAGGCGAAGCAGGAGGCCGCGCGCCACGAGACGGTGCTCCTCGTCGACGACGACCCGGCGGCCCGGGAGCTGCTCTCCCGCTTCCTTGAGCGCGAGGGATTTCGCGTCCGCACGGCGAGCGACGGCAAGGCGGGCCTGGCGCTGGCCCGGGCGCTCAAGCCCCGGGCGATCCTCCTCGACGTCGAGATGCCCCGGATGGACGGCTGGTCGGTGCTGCACGCCATCCGCAGCGACCCGGATCTCGCCGCGACCCCGGTGATCATCACCTCGGTGGTCAACGAGCAGGGCCTCGGCCGGGCGCTCGGGGCCACCGACTACCTGGTCAAGCCGATCGACTGGGACCACCTCAAGGGGCTGATGGAGCGCTACCGCCCGACTGACGCCCCCGGCACGGTGCTGCTCGTCGACGACGACGCGGATGCCCGCGAGCGCCTGCGCCGCAGCCTGTCCCGGGACGGCTGGACCGTGAACGAGGCGGCGAACGGTGCCGAGGGTCTGACGCGCCTCGACGAGGGCCGGCCCTCCCTGATCCTCCTCGACCTGATGATGCCGGTGATGGACGGCTTCGCCTTCCTGACGCAACTTCGCGCCCGGCCCGACGTCGCCGACGTGCCGGTGGTGGTGCTGACCGCCAAGGACATCACCCCGGCCGAGAAGGAGCGCCTCGGCCGCGACACCGAGCGGGTGATCGTGAAGGGCAGCGTGTCCCTGAGCGAGATCGGCCGCCTCTTGCGCAACATGTACGCCGATCGGGTCCAGGATGCGGTGCCGGCGTCGCTCCAGGGCCTGATCGACGAGTTGGCGGCGCGGACGGGGCCGGAGGGGGGGTGAGGGCGTCTCGGCATCACGCCGCCGGCCGCCGACGGCCGGTGCCGAAGCGGTCGCCGGTTCGGCGACGAAAATGATGCAAAACCAAGAAACCGAGCAGAGTTGCACCCTGCATCTCTGCTTAGCCTCGCGGGCGCCCCGGCCCGGTCCCCTCGTCCCACACGCTCCAGCGAAACACCTCGGTGCCGGCGCCATCGACGATGCGCACCGCCTCGGCCGCCGGCCCCGAGCGCTGCGGCACCCGGGCGCGGCGAAAGAGGCGAAGCGCCCGCTCGCGGGCGGCGTCGAGTCCCGCGGTGCGGATCGAGGCGCGCTGGACCGGCGCGTCCTCGGGGCCGATGATCTCGATGTGATAGGTTTCGCGCAGCAAGGCTCTGGGGACTCCGGTCGGCCCCCTCAATAGGGGAGCCGGGCCGGCCCGCGCCAGGGGCGAGCCGCCGCATTCCAGGATCGTGCCCCGGTCGATGCCTCCGGCATGGAGGCCCGGCGGTCAGGTCTTCAGCACCGGCTCGCCGACGTCGCCGCCGCCGCGCCGGGCGAGGTAGGCCGGCTGGAACATGCACATCCGCACCGCGTCGCGGTACTTTCCGTTGACGAAGAACTCGTCGCGCAGGATGCCCTCGGTCTCGAAGCCGCAGGTCTCGTAGATGCCGATGGCGCGCCGGTTGTCCTTGTCGACGTGCAGGTAGAGCTTGTGGATGTTGAGCACCTTGAAGGCGTAGTCCATCGCGATCCGGGTCGCCCCCAGGGCGTAGCCGCGGCCCTGGAAGGACGGGTGGATCGCGATCTGGAACTCGCAGGAGCGGTGCAGGTGGTTGATCTCCACCAGCTCGACCAGGCCGGCGCGCTCGTTCTCCGGGGTGGCGATGATGAAGCGCCGCTCGGTCTGGTTGTGGATGTTGCGCTCGTAGAGCTGCGCCAGCTCGGCGAAGGACTCGTAGGCCTCCTCGAACCAGTAGCGCATGATGCTGTCGTTGTTGTTGAGCTGGTGCACGAAGAGCAGGTCCTCGCGTTCCAGCGGTCGCAGCTTGATGGTCGGGCCCATGGTCGTTCGAGATGTACCGGTCGGAGGCCCCGACCCTACTCCTCCGGCGACCCTCCGTCACCCGCCGACAGGGCAGCGATGGCGGCGGCCAGGCGGTCCCAGCCTTCCGCCAGGCGCGTGACCTCGACGATCAGCCGATCGAGGGCCGCCGCCGCCTCGGCCCCTTCCGGGGTCGCCCGCGCCTCGGCGGTGACAGGGTTCTCCCGCAGGGCCGCGAGCTGGTTGCGCAGCTGGCCCCGCAGGGCGGCGAGGCGGCGCCGTCCGGCCTCTCCGGGCAGCGGTCCGTCCTCCTCCTCCGGCGCGCCCTCCTCCACCAGCCGCAGCCAGCGTCGTCCGGTCTCGGGCATGGCAGCCTCCGTCATCCGGGGCCCCGCGTGCGGGGCGTGCGGGCCCCGCGCGGGGCATGAAGGCCGATGCTGCGCGCCGGGAGCGAACAAGAGATTAACGAAACCTTGAGAATGCCGCTCGTGCGAGGAGGCCTCGACCGCTGGAAATCCTGCGCCGGTCACGATCCGGACAGTCTTTCGTGGCAGGGTCACGCGCGAAATCCGCCACATTGCGGTGGCAGGCAGGGGTTGGGCTCACGGATGGGGCGACGGGCGATGGCCTTGCGGGGACGGACGATCCTGTGCGCTGCGGCCCTCTCGGCGCCTCTCCTGACGGGCGCCCTCCCCGCCCAGGCGGCACCGAAGCATCTCGCCCCGGTCGCGCCGGCCACCCTCGCCCTGATGGCGGCGCGCAACATGGCGCCCTCGGCGCCGGTGCTGCTGCGGGCCTACAAGCAGGAATCCGAGATCGAGGTGTGGAAGCGGGCGGCGGATGGCCGCTACGTCCATCTCAAGACCTTTCCGATCTGCCGCTGGTCGGGCCAGCTCGGCCCCAAGACCCGGGCCGGCGACCGGCAGGTGCCGGAGGGCTTCTACTCGATCGCCGCGCGCCAGCTGAACCCGAACTCGGCCTATTACCTCTCCTTCGACGTCGGCTATCCCAACGCCTATGACCGGGCCCGTGGCGGCACAGGCTCGGCCCTGATGGTGCACGGCACCTGCTCGTCGGCCGGCTGCTTCGCGATGACCGACCGGCAGGTCGGCGAGATCTACGCGCTGGTGCGCGACGCGCTCGCCGGCGGCCAGGCGGCGTTCCAGTTCCAGGCCTTCCCGTTCCGGATGACCGCCCGCGCCCTGGCGCGCCACCGCACCGACCGGCACATCGCCTTCTGGCGCCAGCTCAAGGAGGGCTCGGACCGGTTCGAGGCGACCGGGCGCGAGCCGCTCGTCGGTGTCGAGGGCGGGCGCTACGTCTTCGCCCCCTATCCCGACCCGGCCATCGAGGCCCTGGCGGTGGCGCGGCGCGCCGAGGAGGAGGGCCGCATCCAGGCCCTGGTCGAGGGCGGGGTCGAGGCGGTGCGCACCACCTATGCCGATGGCGGCCAGCATCCGAGCTTCACCGCGATGCTGAAGCGCGCCGCGGCCCTCGGCGGCGGGACGGGCGGCACGGCGACGGTGACGAGCGCCACCGCCTACGCGGCCGAGGGCATCCCGGCGGCGAGCCCCTTCGCGGCCTTCATC
>JAEWKL010000238.1 GCA_023386115.1 Pseudomonadota bacterium | reverse complement strand
CGCGTCGCCCGGCTCGCCCGCGAGCGCGGCTACGAGGGCCGGCTGATCGTCCTCGGCGATCCCGGCATGGAGCCGGGCGACGCCCGCATCGAGTGGGCCGATGGCGGGGTGGTGCGCGAGCGCGGGGCGATCGAGGCCGCCCTGCTCGCCGCCCTCCCCACGGCCTGACGTCCCGTCCTGAAAAAATTCCTTCTCTCACGAGGTACCCCGATGTCCTCCGACAACGATCTCGGCCTGCCGCAGCTCAGCGAGTCGGATCTCGCCTTCGACACGACGGCGACCGCCGCGATGCGCGACGCACCGGTGGCGGCGAAGTCGGCCTCCGATCTCGAGCAGGTCTTCGACGTGCCGGTGATGGTCTCGGCGGTGCTGGGCTCGTCCCGGATGCCGATCGGCGACCTCCTGCGCCTCGGCCCCGGCACGGTGCTGGAGCTCGACCGCAAGGTCGGCGAGGCGATCGACATCTTCGTCAACAACCGCCTCGTCGCCCGCGGCGAGGTGGTGCTGGTGGAGGAGCGCCTCGGCGTGACGATGACCGAGATCGTCAAGGTCGACGGCTGACCCGGTTTCCGGACGACCCGTTCGGAAACCGTGCCAGCAAGCCCGCGCGGCGCATGAGCGATGCGGACACCGTTCGAACGCCGCATACGCCGCCCGAAAACCGCCCAACGGAGTGCCCGCCATGCGGCTCTTGATCATCGGACGCCTCAACGGCGAACTCGTCACCGCCTCCCGCATCGCGATGAGCCGCGGCGCCGCCGTGACCCAGGCCGACGGGATCGAGCAGGGCCTCAACGCGCTGCGGGCCAAGGGCGCCGACCTCGTGATGGTCGACGTGGCGCTGCCGATCCGCACCCTGGTCACGGCGCTCACGGACGAGCGCATCCGGACGCCGGTCGTCGCCTGCGGCACCGGCACCGACGCCAAGGCGGCGGTGGCGGCCATCCAGGCGGGAGCCAAGGAATACATCCCGCTGCCGCCCGACCCCGAGCTGATCGCGGCGGTGCTGGAGGCGGTGACGGCGGATGCCCGCGCCTTCGTGTGGCGCGACGCCTCGATGGAGCGGGTGGTCAAGCTCGCCGAGCAGGTGGCGCGCTCCGATGCCTCGGTCCTGATCACTGGCGAGAGCGGCACCGGCAAGGAGGTGCTCGCCCGCTACGTCCACACCCGGTCGAACCGGGCGAACAAGCCGTTCGTCAGCGTGAACTGCGCGGCGATTCCCGACGCGCTGCTCGAATCCGAGCTGTTCGGTCACGAGAAGGGGGCGTTCACCGGGGCGGTGGCCCGGCGCATCGGCCGGTTCGAGGAGGCCAACGGCGGCACGCTGCTCCTCGACGAGATCTCCGAGATGGACGTGCGGCTGCAGGCCAAGCTGCTGCGGGCCCTGCAGGAGCGGGTGATCGACCGGGTCGGCGGCACCCAGCCGGTGAAGGTCGACATCCGGGTGCTTGCCACCTCGAACCGCAACCTCGCCGAGGAGGCGCGCAAGGGCACCTTTCGCGAAGACCTGCTCTACCGCCTCAACGTGGTCCAGCTGCGCCTGCCGCCGCTGCGCGACCGCCCGTCGGATATCCTCGAACTCGCCGGCCATTTCGCGCGCAAATATGCCGAGGCGAACGGACTCGCGCCCCGGCCGCTCTCGGCCGAAGCGCGGCGCCTCGTCTCCCAGAATCCCTGGCCCGGCAACGTGCGCGAGCTGGAAAATACCCTGCACCGGGCCGTGCTGCTGGCGAGCGGCGCCGAGATCGACGCCGACGCGATCCGCTCGCCCGACGGCGAGGCGCTGGCGGCGGCCAGCCCCGCCGCCCGCGCCGTGCAGGCCGCCGAGGCGGTGGCCCGGGGCTTCGTCGGCCGCTCGCTCGCCGAGGTCGAGCGCGACCTGATCCTCGACACCCTCGACCATTGCCTCGGCAACCGCACCCACGCCGCCAAGATCCTCGGGATCTCGATCCGCACCCTGCGCAACAAGCTCAACGAGTATACCAATGCCGGCATCCCGGTGGCCGAGCCCGGCCATACGCGGGCGCTGGCGGCCTATGGGTGACGCAGCGTCCGGACGCGTCGCGCCGGACCTCGTGTCCGGAGACCGGTGAGGGTGGCGGCTCCGGCGCTGGCTTCGGCCCCGCGCGCCCGATCGCTATCCGAGGCCACCAAGATGGTTCAGCGATGACGCGTGAGCGCCCGGAGCGATCACCGGCCGTGTGGATCGGTAAAGGCGGTCGAACTATCGCGGCGAAAAATTCGTCTCACAAGATGTTTCGTCGGCATTGTCGCCTTGTGTCGATGCATCGACCTGCCGCCGCGGCTCCGGCCTGGGCATCGTAGGGGCTTCTCGATCGTCGTCGTCCTTGTCCCATGGCGCGACGATCAGCTCCTTCTCTATCGGTGCCGTCAAAAAAAAGGCGCTCATTTTAAGCCTGCCTTAGCGTACGCCGTCCAACGTCGATCCGACGATGTGCCTGACGGGGCGACGGGACCGATGCGGATGTGGTTCAAGACCGGGCGATTGTCGCGCCTGTCGATCAAGGCGCGGATCTTCGCGGGCTTCGGCGTGGTGCTGGCTACCACCGTGGGCGTGGCGCTCTCGGGCTACATGCTGGTGAGCCAAGTCAACGGGAGCTTCGCCGAGTACCGGCACAACAGGGCCAAGACCGAGCATGTCCGCGCCGTCGACATGGCGATGATGCAGACGCGCTTCGAGCTGAGCCGCTGGCTCCAGCGCTTCGACCCGGCGGCCCTCAAGGTGGCGCGCGACTATCTCGACAAGTCCCTCGCGCTGATCGGGCGCGGCGCCGCCGCCGGGCTCGATCCCGACGAGCGGGCTTTGAGCGACACGATTGCCGCGGCCTTGACGAGCTACGGCGCCGAATACGCCACCCTCGCCCGGATCAAGGACGAGGAGCAGGTCCTTCAGGGCCGGGAGATCGACCAGGCCGGCGACCAGATCGCGCAGGCCCTGTCGCAGCGGCGCAACCGCGCCTTCGAGGCCGGCGACCTCGATCAGGCCCGGATGCTGAACGGCGCCGCCGAAGCGTTCAAGTTCGCCCGCGAGCAGGTGGCGCAGTTCAAGACCACCGGCGAGGTCAAGCACATCGCGGCGGCGAACCAATACGCAGCCGAAACCCAGGCGAAGCTCCAGGGCAATGCCGATCTTGCCGTCCGGCTGACCGCCTGGCGCGGCGCCCTCGACCGCGCCTCGGCGCTCGCGGCCGAATGGGGCAAGCACCTCAAGGTCTCCCGTGCCGCCCGTGACCAGTCGATGAAGGCCTCCGAGACGCTGCTGACGGAGGTGAACCGCGACGCGCTGACCCATGAGGAGGACTTCGCCCGCAGCGTCGAGCAGGGCACCACGGCGTTCCTCGCCAAGGCCGCCGGCATCGTGCTGCTCGGCATCCTGATCTCGCTGCGGCTCGCCGGCTCGATCACCCGGCCGCTGCAGCGCCTGTCGGGTGTGATGGTGGCGCTCGGCGGCGGCGCCCGGGCGATCGAGGTGCCGGATACCGGGCGCGCGGACGAGATCGGCGCGATGGCCCGCACCGTGGCCTTGTTCCGTGACGGGCTGGTCGAGAACGAGCACCGCGACGCGGTCCAGCGCCAGGACACCGATGCCAAGATGGCGCGGGCGCGCCATCTCGAGGCGCTGACCCGGGGCTTCGAGGGCAAGGTCTCGGCGCTGATCGCCACCCTGACCGCGGCGGCCGGCCAGATGGAGGCGGCAGCGCGCAACCTATCGACCTCGGCCGCCGAGTCGTCCAGCCTGTCGGCGGGGGTCGCGGAGGCGGCGAGCCAGACCTCCGCCAATGTCGGCGGCGTGGCGAGCGCGACGGACGAGCTTTCCGCCAGCATCGAGGAGATCGTGCGGCAGGTCGCCCATTCCTCGGTGATCGCCGGCCGGGCCGACGCCGAGGCCGTGCGCACTGAGGCGACGATCCGGGCGCTCGCCGCCGCCGCGCAGCAGATCGGCGACGTGGTCCAGCTCATCACCAGCATCGCCGGCCGGACCAACCTGCTCGCGCTCAACGCGACGATCGAAGCGGCCCGGGCCGGGGAGGCGGGCCGCGGCTTCGCGGTCGTGGCCGCCGAGGTCAAGGACCTCGCCACCCGCACGGCGCAGGCGACCGACGAGATCGCCGGCCAGATCGGCAGCATCCAGGCCCAGACCGCCCAGGCGGTGCAGGCCATTGAGGCGATCGGCGGCACGATCCGCGACATGAACGCCATCGCCACCGGCGTCGCGACCGCGATGGAGCGCCAGAGCGCCGCCACCGGCGAGATCGCCCGCAACGTCCAGCACGCCGCCCACAGCACGCAAGTCGTCTCCGGCCACATCGACGCGGTGCAGCAGGGCGCCGACCGCACCGGCGGCACCGCCGGCCAGGTGCTGCGCGCCGCCCAGGACCTGGCGCATCAAGCCGCGACGCTGGAGCGCGAGATCGGTGGGTTCGTGGCGGAGATCAAGGCGGCGTAAAACGATCCGCAGCCATCGTCACGACCCTAGACGTCATACCGGGTTGCGCGTTAGCGGCACCGGGATTACGCCGAGCCCAGGAGGTCGGCCGAGAATCAGTGACCTCTCGGCACGTCCCCCCGCCGTCTAGTTCGCCTGCAACCGCGGGATGGCATCCGCGAAGCGCGCGATCGGCAGGAAGAGGCTGAAGCGGCGCTCCTTGTCCTCGACATGGATGATCGCCTCCTTCCACTCGGGCTCGCGGCAGGCGCGCCGTTTCAGCAGCCCTGCGATATGGGCCGAGCAGGTGATGATCTCGTGCGGCTCCTCGAGCTCGACGCCGCGGGTGTCCCGGATGAGACGGCTGCCGACCTGGAAATGGAAGTAGTAGCAGGACATTCCGCTCTCTCCTGGAGTGGCTGTCCTGCACGATTACAACCGGTCCTCTCCGGACGCCTTAACCCGAGTCAAGGGTTTTTCGATTCACCTCTCCGGCCGAGCTTCTCGACGCGCCGATTCTTCGAGACCTATAGGTACCCCGTGCCGGCCTCCGCGGCGAAGCGGTCGGGCGGGCCCTCCCAGACGATGCGGGCATGCTCCAGCACGTAGACCCGGTCGGCATGGGGCAGCGCGAAGGTCACGTTCTGCTCGCCCAGCAGCACCGTGATCGGCGTCGTCTGGCGCAGGCGCTCCAGCGCCTTCGAGAGCTGCTCGAGGATCACGGGGGCGAGGCCCAGCGTCGGCTCGTCGAGGATCAGGAGCCGCGGCTTCATCATCAGGGCGCGGGCGATGGTGAGCATCTGCTGCTCGCCGCCCGACAGGGTGCGGGCCATCTGGCCGCCGCGGCTCTTGAGGATCGGGAAGAGCTCGAACAGCCAGTCGAGCTGGCGCGCGCTCTCGGCCTTGGGCAGGTGCTGGCCGCCGAGATCCAGGTTCTCGCGCACGCTCATCTCGCCGAACAGCTCGCGGGTCTCCGGGACCTGGACGATGCCGCCCTTGATGTCGCCTTTGGCGATGCTCGCGGGCGTCCGCTTCGCCAGCGGCTCGCCCGCGAAGGTGATCCGGCCGGAATGCGGCACCAGCCCTGAGATGGCGTTGAACAGGGTCGTCTTGCCGGCGCCGTTGAGGCCGACCACCGAGACGAACTCGCCCTCGTGGACATGGATCCCGACCTGGCGCAGGGCCTGGGCCTTGCCGTAGAGCACGTCGAGCCCCTCGACCTTGAGCAGGGGCTCGCCGGAGAACGTCGTCTCCGGCCGCGACGCGGTCTCGATGCTGCCGCCGAGATAGACCCGGCGGACGGTCTCGTTGCGCATCACCTCGGCGGCCGAGCCCTCGGCGACGCGCTCGCCGAGGTACATCGCGAAGACCCGGTCGACGAGGGCGGCGACGCTCTTCACGTTGTGATCGACGAGGAGCACCGCCTTGCCCTCGTCGCGAAAGCCGCGGATCAGGGCGGAGAAATCCGCCACTTCCGCCGAGGTGAGGCCCGCGAAGGGCTCGTCGACCAGCACCACCTTCGGGTCGCGGGCGATCGCCTTGGCGAGTTCCATCCGGCGGAGATCCGCGAAGGGCAGCGTGCCGGGACGGCGGTCCATCACCGCGCCGAGACCCACCCGCTCGGCGATGGTCCTGGCCCGCTTCTCCACGCCCGGGTCGGCGAGCAGCCGGATCAGGCTGTCGGGCAGGAGCGCGAGCTTGATGTTCTCCAGGACCGTCTGGCGATGCAGCGGCCGCGAGTGCTGGAAGACGAGGCCGATTCCGGCCCGCGCCACCCGGTGCGAGGGCCAGCCGGCGATCTCGGTGCCGTCGAGCTTCACGCTGCCGGCATTCGGGCGCTCCAGCCCCATGATGAGCTTCATCACCGTCGACTTGCCGGAGCCGTTCGGCCCGATCAGCCCGACGATCTCGCCGGCCCGTACCGAGAAGCCGATGGATTTGGCCGCGACGAGGCCGCCGTAGCGCTTGGTCAGCCCCTCGACCGCGAGCAGCGGCGGTCCAATCTCCGCGGCGGGACGCGCACCGGAGGGCAGGGGGGCGGGGGATGGCATAGGGGATGGGACGAGGCCGGCCGCACTCATGAACGCAACCCTTGTCGGAACGGGAGGAGAGGGCGGCCCATCAGGCGTGCCGCCCCTGACGGGTGAGGATCCCGAGGAGGCCGGCCGGCACGAACAGGATGACCGCGAGCGCCGCCGCCGAGACCACGAAGGTCGAGAGGGAGCCGAGCGGGCGCAGCAACTCGCCGGCGGCGATCAGGAACACCGCGCCGAGCACGCCGCCGACGATGGTGCGCCGGCCGCCGAGCACGGCCCCGATGATGACCTGGACGCCGACCGAGACGTCGACGAGCGTGCCGACCGAGGCGGTGCCCATGTAGAAGACGAACAACGCCCCCGCGAGGCCCGAGAAGACCGCGCTGACGCAGAACGCCGCGAGCTTGTGCTTGGCGACGTTGAAGCCGAGCGCGCCGGCCTCGACCGGATCCTGTCCGCTCGCCTGCAGGATCAGCCCGACCGGCGAGACCGCGATGGCGTAGAGGATGAGGCCGCTCACCCCCATGAAGCCGAGCGCGATCCAGTAGTTCGTCGTCGCGTCGATGCTGATGACGTCGGGCACGGTCAGCCCGATCTCGCCGCCGGTGGTGTCGGCGAAGACGACGATCAGGTTCTGCAGGATCAGCACCGCCACGACGGTGGTGAGGCCGAAATAGGGCCCTCGCACCCGGAGCGCCGGCAGCGCCAGGACGAGGCCGCCGATCACCGCCGCGACGGTGCCGGCGAGGAGACAGAGCGGGATGCCGACGCCGTGGCCGTTGAGGATGCCGGCGGTGTAGGCCCCGAGGCCGATCAGGAAGGTCGGGCCGAAATTGACCTCGCCGGCGAAGCCGAACAGCAGGTCCCAGGCCATCGAGAACACGCCGAAGTAATACGCGACGGTGAGGAGCCCGAGGATATAGCCCGAGACCCAGAGCGGCAGCACGCTGGCGAGCGCGAGGCCGATCAGGCAGAGCCAGAACAACGGATTGCGGAACGTCTTGGCGAGCATTCAGGCCTCTTCAGGATTCAGGTGAAGCCCGGCGTCAGCGGCGCCCGAGCAGGCCCTGGGGGCGGACATACATCACCGCCACCAGCAGCAGCAGCGCGGGGATGGTCCGGTAGGCCGGGGAGACGAGGTAGGCGGTGAGCGTCTCGAGATAGCCGACGACGTAGGCCGCGATCAGCGAGCCGGAGACGCTCCCCAAGCCGCCCAGCACCACGATCGAGAAGGCGCTGGCGGTGAGCGGGCCGACGCTGTAGCTCGACACGCCGAGGAACTGGCCGAGCAGGACGCCGGCGATGCCCGCGAGCACGCCGTAGATCAGCCAGATCGCCACGTAGATCTGCGACAATTCGAAGCCGAGCAGGGTGACACCGCGGGGGTTCATGGACGCCGCGAGCAGCACCTTGCCGGTGCGGGTGCGGTTGACCAGCAGCCAGAGCAGCCCGATCACCGCCCAGCAGACGATGGCCGTGAAGACCTGGTTCCACGGCGTGCGCACGCCCGCGATGGTGACGACGCCCTCGACGATCGGCATCACCGTCTTGGCGTTGCTCGTGAACAGGTAGGCGATGAACTCCTGGATCATGATGCCCCACAGGAGCGTGCCGGTGAGGATGAAGATCTCCTTCTCCTCCGGCGGGATCGCCCGGGAGCGGTCGATGGGGCGCACCACCACGCCGTAGGTGGCGAGCGTGAGCCCGGTGCAGACGACGATGCCCGCGGCGGCGCCCGCATAGGAGCCGAGGCCGAGCTCGCTCGACGCCGCCCAGGCCACCACCGCAGCGGTGACCATGAGGGCCCCGTGCGAGAGGTTGAGCACGCCCGAGACGCCGAAGATGAGGGTGAAGCCGGTGGCGCCGAGCGCGTAGAGCGCCGAGATGGCGAAGCCGTCGATGAGGATCTGGATCGCGGTCATGTCGCGTGTCTTGGGGCTCGCGGTGAAGATGAGGGGGCGAGGCGCGCCACTCCCGAGCGAGCTGACGCATCCACGCATCGCCGAATGAGGCGGGGGTCTTCCCCTCTCCCCGCGGGCGGGGAGAGGGCTGTGTTCCCGTTCAGGGGATGCAGCGCGCGCAGGAGAGGCCGAAGCGAGGGTGAGGGGGTCTCGGCGAGTGAGACTCCTCCGGAAACACCCCCCTCACCCTCGCGGCGGACCTGCGCTTCGCTGCGGGCTTGCAGAGCCGACTGGACGGTGGCTCGGCCCTCTCCCGGCCCGCGGGGAGCGGGGAGCGGGGAGATGCGCACAACCCGATGCGAGAGCCGACAAGCTCAGATGAAAGAGAAGCCTCGCATCGGCCGGGCCTCTCTCAGTTCGCCGCAGTCCCGGCCTTGATGAAGCTCGGGAAGGTCATCTTCCCGTTCGCGACGCTCGAGGGCCAGATCGCCAGCTGCTTGCCGTCCTGCCACTGCATCATCATGCCGGAGACGAGGCCCGGGCCGTACTTGATCGAGTGGGTGAACTCGTCGTCCTTGCCGTAGAACTGGATGCGGCCGAGGGTGCCCTCCCAGTCGGTCTTCTCCAGCGCATCGACGAGCTTGTCGGGATCGGTCGAGCCCGCCCGCTTCACCGCGTCGGCGATGTAGTAGACCTCGTCATAGGCCGTGTAGCCGGCGTAGCCCGGGTAGCTGCCGTACTTGGCCTTGAAGGCCTCGGCGAAGGGCGCGGTCTTCGGCGTCACGTTGGTGCCGGGCGCGGCGAACATCTCGAACAGCACGCCTTCCGTCGCGCCGTTCGTCTCCTTCCAGAAGGTCGCGTTGGTCGCCTGCGAGGCGATGCCGATCATCGGGATCGGCACCTGCTGGCTGCGCCACTGCACCGTCGGCTGCACGCCGACATGCGAGATGCCGGTGACGATCACGTCGGGCTTGGCGCCCTCGATGCGGCTGAAGATCGGGTTGAAGTCGGTGGTGCTCGGCGAGAACCGGATATGGTCGAGCACCTTGAGGCCGACCTTCGGCAGGCACTCCTTGTAGCCTTCGTCGAGCGGCTTCGTCCACGCCGCGTCCTCGCTCATGATGACGGCGGTCTTCATCTGGCGGCCCTCGACGAGGATCGCCTTGGCGGCGTCGCAGACGGCTTGCGATTGCGCCTTCGAGGTCAGGTAGCCGTGGAAGGAGTACTTGTTGCGGGCGTAGTCCTTGTGGACGTTGAGCGGGATCTCGTTCGAGGCCGCGCCCGGCGTGATGAAGGGCAGCTTCAGCCGGGCCGACCAGGGCTGGAGCGCCAGCACCACCTCGCTGATGTAGCTGGCGATGACGGCGTGCGCCTTGTCCTCGCTCGCCGCGCGCTGGAAGGCGCGGACCGAATCGGCGGCCGAGCTCTTGTTGTCGTAGGTGATGATCTCGATCTTGCGGCCGTCCATGCCGCCCTTGGCGTTGATCTCGTCGGCGGCGAGCTGGGCCGCCTGCGGGATCGCGGCCCCGGCGATCGCCTGCGCTTCCGCGATCACCGCGATGCGGATCGGGTCCGCGGCCTGAACCGTCGAGAGCGAGGCATTGGCGGCCAACAGGATGGTCGAACCAAGCAACGCGCGGACGAGCCGTCGCTTGGCGACGGGTGCGCATTCCAGCATGACGTTCCCTCTTCCGGCCGCTGTTTGATTGATGGCGTCGCGGCTCGGGCCGTGAGTGTAGCGGGCGATGGATCGATCACAAGATGCTGATCGCCGGTCCGCGGCGGGGGCAGGGGATGGAGCGGCGAGCCATCGCGTGGGTGCATGGCTATGAGGTGGGGGTGTCCCACCGGCCTGCGGGTTGCTCCCGCGGCGACGTGCCGTTTGGGCAGCCGAGGCCGGGATGGAGCAAGATCTCGCGCTCTCCCGACCCACTTTCTCCGATCGGCGACTTTTCGATCGTTCGTATTTGATTATGAATGAATTGTTGCATGACCGTGCCGCCGCACGGGGAGGGGGTCCCGGCCGTGATCGTCTCACGATGCGGTGGACCATATTCCGTCTCGGTCGGCACAACCTGCGGTTCTGGATCCCGGGCTCCGCTGCGCGAACCCGGGATGATCGGGTGAGATAGAGGCTGGCGGGCGGATCCCGCCCGCCTATGCCGTCACGTCGGACCTCGCCAGCGGGACGCTGCGGCCCTCGATCATCCCCCCATCGCGGGTACTCGCCACGGCACCTCCGCCGCCACCCGAGCCTCGTAGGCCGCGATGGCCTCGGCGTGCTCCAGCGTCAGCGCCACGTCGTCCAGGCCCTCGACGAGGCAGCGCTTCTTGAACGGATCGATCTCGAACGGGATCGCGGACCCGTCCGGGTCGGTCACGGTCTGGGCCGGCAGGTCGACCGTGACGCGGGCGCCCGGCTCGGCCCTGAGGCGGGTCCGCAGGCCCGCCACGACATCCTCCGGCAGCGTCACCGTCAGGAGTCCGTTCTTGGCCGCGTTCGACGCGAAGATGTCGCCGAAGCTCGGGGCGAGGACGCAGCGGATGCCGCCATCGACGAGGGCGTAGACCGCGCCCTCGCGCGACGAGCCGCAGCCGAAATTGCGGTCGGCCACCAGGATCCCGGCGCCGGCGTAAGGTGCGGCGTCGAGCGGCACCGCCTCGCTGCGGCGACGCTCGTCATGGAACAGGAAGTTGCCGTAGCCGGCGCTGCGCGGCTTCTTGAGGAAGCGGGCCGGCAGGATCTGGTCGGTGTCGATATTGGCGACGTCGAGCGGGACTGCGACCGCCTCCAGGGTGGTGAAGGGCTGCATGTCAGCGTCTCCCGAGCCGGCGGATATCGGTGAGGCGGCCGGTGACGGCGGCGGCGGCGGCCATCGCCGGGCTCATCAGGTGGGTGCGGGCGTTCGGGCCCTGGCGGCCCGGAAAGTTGCGGTTGGTGGTCGAGGCGCAGCGCTCCCCCGCCGGCACCAGGTCGCCGTTGATGCCGACGCACATCGAGCAGCCCGGCTCGCCCCATTCGAGGCCGGCCGCGCGAAACACCTGGTCGAGCCCTTCCGATTCGGCCTGGCGCCGCACCGGGCCGGATCCCGGCACGACGAGGCCTGGGACCGCAGCCTTCTGGCCGCGCAGCACGTCTGCTGCGGCGCGCAGATCCTCGATCCGCGAGTTGGTGCAGGAGCCGATGAACACCCGGTCGATCGCGACGGATTCGAGCGGGGTGCCGGGGGTGAGGCCCATATAGTCGAGCATCGCCCGCATCTGCCCGGCCTTGGTGGCGTCCGTCTCCGCACCCGGATCCGGCACCGTCGCGGTGACGGGCAAGGCGGTTTCCGGGCTGGTGCCCCAGGTCACGGCCGGGGCGATGGCCCCGGCATCGAGCGTCACCTCGCGGTCGAACCGGGCACCCTCGTCGCTCGGCAGACGCCGCCAGGCGGCGACGGCCTGCTCGAACTGCGCGCCCTTCGGGGCGTAAGCGCGGCCCGCCAGGAACGCGAAGGTGGTGTCGTCCGGCGCAATCATGCCAGCCCGGGCGCCGGCCTCGATCGACATGTTGCAGATGGTGAGCCGCCCCTCCATCGACAGGCCGCGGATGGCGCTGCCGGCATATTCGAGCACGTGCCCGACCGCGCCGCCGGCGCCGATCACCGCGATGATCGCCAGGATCACGTCCTTGGCGGTGACGTGGGGGCCGAGCTGCCCGTCGATGCCGACCCGCAGGGTCTTGGGCCGGCGCTGCCACAGGGCCTGCGTCGCCAGGACGTGCGCGACTTCCGTCGCGCCGATGCCGAAGCCGAGCGCCCCGAAGGCGCCGTGGGTCGAGGTGTGGGAATCGCCGCAGACGACCGTGAGGCCCGGCAGCGTCAGGCCCTGCTCCGGCGCCAGGACGTGGACGATGCCCTGCGCGCGATCGTCCAGGCCGAAATGCCGGATGCCGTGCCGGCCGGCATTGTCGGCGAGCGTCGAGACCATGTTGGCGATCTCGGGGTCGGGGATCGGGCCGCCGCGGTCGCGGGAGGGCACGTAATGGTCGGCCACCGCGAAGGTCAGCTCCGGGCGGCGGATCGGCCGGCCGGCATGGTCGAGCATGCCGAAGGCGTGGAACGAGCCCTCGTGCAGCAGGTGCCGGTCGATGGCGAGGAGCGCCTGGCCGTCGGGCCGGGTCGCCATGACATGGGCGTCCCAGACCTTGTCGAGGAGGGTGCGGGGTTGCGGGGTCACGAGGCGTCCTCCGTCTTGTTGTTGGGGTTGGGGATGCGGGGCTTGGATGGATGTGGTTCGCGTCGATCGCCTTCGCGAGTTCCGGAGAAAGCGGTCAACGATTTCAGTGAGAGTCGCCGATCTTCGGGAAGCGCGTTCCCCTCTCCCGTGTGGGAGAGGGGTTAGGGGATCGAAGATCCCGCACGGGCCTACGGGCCCGCGTGAGGGTGGCTCGGGATCAGATTGAGTCTGAGCCGTCGAGCTGACAGCACGATGGTCAGAGCTTGATACTGAAGCGTCGCACCCTCGCGCGATCTTCGGTCGCCCCTACTCCTCTTCCACACGGGAGAGGGGATCCCGCGCTATGATTGTCGAAGGCAGAGGAACTTCAGCGAGTCATCGCCCCCGCCGCCAGCCCGGCGATGCGCCCGAGCGCCACTGCCGCCAGGAGCCCGTTTCCCGACAGGTATCCCCCCGGTCCCGTCCCCGATACGCCGCAGGCCGCGCCCCCCGCCGCGAACAGGTTCGGGATCGGCGTGCCGCCGACTGTGAGCACCCGGGCATCGTCGTCGACCACGAGTCCGCCTTGCGTGTGGAACAGGGCGCCGGTCACCCGCACAGCCCGGTAGGGCGCTGCGAGCGCCGGCACACCCGCAAAGGAGCGTCCGAAGCCATCACGCCCGCCCGCCCGCTTCAGCGTCTCGACCTCGGTGACCGTGGCGGCCAGGGCTTCTTCCGGCAGGTGCAGCCGCGCCGCCAGCTCCGCGATCGTCTCCGCCGCGACGATCGCCCCGGCGCTCTCGGCCCGACGGAAATCCTCGAACTGACGGGCGATTGCGGCGATGCGCGCGTCGAACACCGTCACGGCGGTGCCGCCGGGCTGGCGCAGCACTTCGGCCGCCTGCTCGGAATAGCCCTTGCTCTCGTCGGAGAAGCGCTGCCCCTCCGCGTTCACCTGGAACCCGCCCTCGGTGACCGTGGCCCAGGTGATCAGGATGCCGTGCGGATGCGCCACCGAGCCGTGCCCCTGGTGCCCCGAGAGGTGGCGGGTGGCCGCTCCCAGCGCCTCGCCCCAGAGCAGCGCGTCGCCCTGGTTGCCCTCGTGGCCGAAATAGAGCGCCCCCGACAGCTCCGGCACGTGCTGCGCCACCAGGGCCTTGTTGCCGCCATAGCCGTTGCAGGCCAGCACCAGCGCCCGGCAGCCGACGCGCTCGCGCGAGCCGTCGGGCCGAGTCAGGCCGATGCCGCGAATCGCGCCGTCCTCGGTGTAGAGCGTGTCGACGGTCGCCTCGCACAGGACCGGGATGCCGGCCTCCTCGACGGCCCGCGCCAGGCGGTCGACCAGCTCCTCGCCCGACCGGCTCGGCAGGCCGTGCATGCGGTTCGCCGAGTGGCCCGGATAACGGAAGTCGGTGATGACCGAGAAGGGCAGGCCGTGGCGGTCAGCGAGCCATTCGAGGGCCGGCCCCACGGCGCCGGCGAGGCGCGCGACGAGGGCCGGATCGGGCTCGTTCTTGGCCTTGGCCATGATGTCGGCGGAAAACAGCTCCGGGCTGTCCTCGATCTGAGCCTCGCGCTGCCAGCTTGTGCCGGGGGCCGGGACCAGCCCGGCCGAGAGGGCGGTCGAGCCGCGCGGGACGGGATCGCGCTCGACCACCAGCACCTCGGCCCCGGCCTCGTGGGCGGCGAGCGCCGCCACCAGCCCGGCGGCCCCGGCGCCGATCACCGCGACCGGAACCTCGACGTCGAAGGAGGCGGCGGGCTCGACCCTCATGCCGACAGCTCCCCGACGATCTCGGCGACGTCCGCCACCCGGCAGACGGGCTTCAGCGCCTCGATCGCGGTCCGGTGCACCGCCGGCGAGAAGGCCGCGCAGCCGTCCGACAGGACGGTGACCGAGAAGTCGCGCAAGTGGGCGTCGCGCACCGTCGAGGCGACGCCGCCATTGGTGACGATGCCCGACACGATCAGCCGCTCGATGCCCGCCTTGCGCAGGACCCATTCGAGCCGGGTCATGTAGAAGGCCGAGTAGGCGACCTTCTCGACCGAGAGGTCGGCGGGCTGCAACTCGTCCACCAGGGCGTGGCCCCAGGCGCCGGGCAGGAAGTCGCCCTTCCTCAGGAACGGCCGCAGCTCGCGCAGATGCGGCGAGATCAGCGGCTCGCCGCCCTTGCCCGGCACCAGCGTGAAGTGGGTCGAGACGATGAACCCGCCACGCGCCCGGATCAGCTCGGCGAGGGGCCGCACCGTTGCGGTCACGGCGGCGATCTCGGGCGCGGTCTGGCCGGCGCGGCCATAGGCGCCGTCCGGGTGCAGGAAGTCGTTCTGGAGGTCGCAGATCAGGAGCGCGGTGCGCTCGATCGGGATCGGGGCGTGGCTCATGCGGGCGCTCCCGTGCGGGTGACCACGACGTTGCCGAGCCGGTCGACCCGCGCCGTCAGGTCGGGATCGACCACGGTCGTGGCGTCCGGCTGCTCCAGGATCGCCGGGCCGGGGATCTCGGCCCCGACCGGCAGCGCGAGGCGGGCATAGACCGCGGCCTCGTGCCAGGCGCCGGAAAACCAGACCGGCCGGCTGCCGAGGCGGGCGGTGTCGAGCGACGCGTCGGGTCCCGGCGCCAGGGCAGCGAGGTCGAAATGGGGCCGACGGCCGATCGCCGCGGTGCGCAGGTTGACGATCCGGGTGCCGAGGCCCGGCAGCAGCCGGCTGAACGAGGTGCGGTAGGCCGCCTCGAACGCCGCCTGGATCACCGCGATGGTGACGCCGGTGGTGCCGTCCTTCACCGTCACGGGGAGCGCCACCGCCACGGTGTGGGTCTGGCCGACATAGTGCATGTCGAGCTCGAACACCGTGTCGATGCGCGAGACGGTGAGGCCGGCAGCCTCGACGACCGCGCGCGCGGCTTGCGCTTCCGCCACCATCCGCCGGTCGAGGGCGGCGGCGTCGAGGCCGGCGAGCGACAGGTTCAGGGTCTGGACCTGGTCGTGCCGGATGTCGGCGATGACGCAGCCCAGCGCCGAGGTGACGCCCGGATAGCGCGGCACCAGGGCGCCGCGCAGGCCCACATCCTTGATCAGCGCTCCGACATGCAGCGCCCCGCCGCCGCCGAACGGCACCGCCGCGAACTTTTGTGGGTCGTGGCCGCGCTCGATCGAGACGAGGCGGATCGCGCCCGCCATCTTGCCGTCGGCGACGCGCACGATTGCTTCCGCCGCCGTCATGACGTCGAGGCCGAGCGGCGCGGCGACGTGCTCCTGGAT
>JAEWKL010000229.1 GCA_023386115.1 Pseudomonadota bacterium | reverse complement strand
GTGGTGCCCTCCTGGACGGTGCGGCGCGCGCCGGCGCCGAGGCGGGCCCGGGCGGCGGGATCGTCCCACAGGGCCGCGATGGCGGCGGCGAGGGACGCAGGATCCTCGGGCGGCACCAGGAAGCCGTTCTCGCCCTCGATCACGTAATCCTCGGTCCCGGCAGCCCTTGTCGCCACCACGGGCTTTCCGAGCATCATCGCTTCGAGCACCGTGACCTGGCCCGAGGTGAAATCCGTGTTGCGCAACGGCACGACGTTGACCCGCGCCCGCCCGCAGAGGTCGTGGCACTCCGCGATGGTGAGGCCGCTGCGCACGGTCACGTTCGGCGGCAGGTCGAGACCCGCCACGGCGTGGGCGCCGGCGACGATCACGGTAGGCAGACCGAGCGGCCCGGTCGCCGCCGCCAGGGTGGCGTAGTCCCGGTTGGCCGACCCCATGGCGAGCACGAAGGGCGCCGCCTCGTCCTCCCGCGTCTCGCGCGGCTCGTCGTGGATCGACAGGGGCACGAACACGAACCGGTCGCGGGGCAGGTCCAGCCATTCGGCGTAGAGCGTGATCTCTCGGCGCGAATGCACCACGAACACGTCGACCTGACCCAGCACAGCCCGGGCGAGGCGCGCCTTCCAGCCACCCGGCGTCCGGCCGAGGTTGAAGCACCAGGCGACGAGGGGCACGTCCCGCCGCCCGAGGACGAGCTTGACCAGCGCCGCCGCCACGGCGAGCTGCGGGAATCCGGTCATCAGGCCGGCACGGCCCCGGGGTGCCGCCCGCACCAGGCGCCAGGCCGCCCAAGCGTGGCGCAGGTAGTCCGACCATTCCGACACGCCGCTCACGGCCCGCGAGCGGTCGTGGTCATAGAGGGCCGGCGCCGTCACGAAACGGTGGGGCCCGCCGACGTGACGGGGGATCCAGTCGCCGCCCTCGTCCCGCAGGAAGGGAACCGCGAGGATCCATTGCATCGAACCGGCTGCCATCATGATCGATCCGGATCCTTGCTTGGGCGCGGCCGAGCCGCCGGGATGAGAGTTCGCGGGACGAAAGCATAAAGGCCGACCGGCCGAGCCGGAGCGGCGCCATCCGGCGGCTCGTCCCCCGAGAAAGGCGAGGGGCACCATCGAAAGGCGCAAGGCTCACGCGTCGTCCGGTCGAGATGCGGGAGGGCCTGGCGCCCCGAAGGCGACGCTTCGCGCGGGGCGCCGGCCCGCTACCCTGGGGCTGGTCCTGCCGGGAGATCCGCGCCGATGCATCGTTCCGCCGCCGCCCTCACGCTCGGCCTCGCCCTGCTGACCGCCGCCCGGGCCGGAGAGCCGTTCCGCGACCCCGTCGCGCAGCCCTTCGCGTCGACGAGCATCTGGAACACGCCGCTCGGCCGCGGAGCGACGTTCCAGCCCGGCGACGGTGCCGAGACGGCGCTCCTGCGCAACCAGAATGCCGGCGGGCCGGCAGGAGCCTATGCCTGGATCGGCGGCCATGCCTTCGGGATCTACCGCCAGGGGCCGGACGACCCCGAGCGGAGCTGGACCTATCACGGCCGGCCGCCGGGCGTGCCCTGGCCCCATGGCGGCGGCCCGGGCGGCGGCCGGTTCACCTTGCGCACCCCGCCCGGCATCGCCTTCCTGGGCGGCACCGACCGGCACGCGGTGCTCATCGACGCGGAGGGCCGCTACGCGTACGAGATCTGGCTCGGCGCCTTCGAGCCGATCCGCAACCTCTACTCGGCGCAGTTCCTCGTGCGCACCGACCTGCGCGGTAGCGGCATCGCCGCCAAGGCCGGCACCATGGAGGGGGTGCGCGCCTTCGGCGGCTCGCTCGTCGGCGGCCTGGTGCGAAAGGCCGAGCTCGATCGCGGCGAGATCCGCCACGCCATCGCGATGGCGGCTAGCACCAGCCAGGCGAGCCCGACCCGCATCGTCTGGCCGGCCTCCTCCACCGACGGGGGCGGGCAGAACGGGCATACCGGCCTGATTCCCATGGGAGCGCTGTTCGCGATCCCGCCGCAGGTCGATCTCGGCGGCCTCGGCCTCGCCACCCCGGAAGGGCGGGCGCTCGCCCGGGCGTTCCAGGATTTCGGCGGCTACATCACCGACACCGCCGGCCGCACCCTGGTGATCGCCTATCTGGAGGAGGGTTGCACCGAGGCGCAGATCAACCACCTGCAATCCGACAAGGACAAGATCCTGTCGGTGCTGGCGATGGTGACCAACAACGATGCCGCCCATCCGGGCGGCCCCGGTCCCCGCGTCGCGACGCCGCCGCCGCCGCTCAAGGGGGAATGAGGCGCGTGCCCGGCGCCTGGCCGGGTTCCGATGCCGCCTGCGTCACCCCGAAAGCCGCGCCGCGGGACCGTCGGCGGCGGAGCGCTACGCAGGCGAGACGTCGGTCAAGCTCGCCCCCTTCCGGGCCCGGAAAGGGGGGCTTGCGACATAAACAGTATAGACAATGAAAAACACGACGCCGGCCGGCTCGACCGCGTCGGGGGATGGACAGCCTGATGCGACGGCTCGAGGCTCAGCCCCGGGCGGGAACTGCGCGGGAGACCTCCCCCGCGCCTCCTGGCCTACATCTTGAGATCGGAGCGAGATTCGAAGGCCCGGATCGCCACCTCGGTCCGGTTGGTCGCACCGACCTTGCGCATGATGTTGCGCACATGCACCTTGACCGTGCTCTCCTTCATGTTGAGCTCGAAGGCGATGATCTTGTTCGCCTTGCCCTTCTGCAGCTGCTCCAGCACCGCGGTCTGGCGCGGGGTGAACTGGCTGCGGGGATCCGCCGCCCCGGCATCCTCGGCCCCGCCGCGGCGCTGCAGCAGGCAGCTCGCCGGCACGAAGACGCCGCCGGCCCGCACCAGGCGCATCGCCTCGATCGCGACCTTGAGGCTGACATTGGTGGGGATGTAGCCGCGGGCGCCCTCGTTGAGGCGCTCGACGATCTCGCCCGGATCCTCGCTGTCGCAGAGCAGGACCAGGCTGGTATTCGGCCCGATCCGCGAGCGCAGGGCCGCCTCGCGCTGGGCAGAGCCGCGGCCGGCCTCGCGGGGATCGTAGTAGAGCACCACCAGGTCGCCTTCCTGGTGGCCGATCTTGCCCCGCTCCCACTCGTCGATCGACGCGAAGGTCACGACCTCGTGGTCCGGGATCGCTTCGGCGAGGCAGTTGCGCAGGCATTCCCGCACCAGCTGCCGCGGCTCGATGATTGCGATGGCGGGCTTCAGGCCGGCTTCCTGGCCCGGCTCGGACGCCTCCACCACGGTCTCACTCACTTCGACCAGTCTGCGGCCCCGCGAAGCGAGGCCGTAATCAACGAGAGCGGGCGTCGACATGCTTCACCTCCACCACTGTACGATCGATAATTATTGTTGGATGCGTCTCTCGGACTGATGGTCACGGCCCGGCAAGACCGCGCGGCGCCACCCCCTGTCCGGAGCCGGATCTGTGAAGGCAACCGGCGCCACCGGGCCCGCAACTGGGTGATCCAGTCGATCCGGCCACTCGCATCCGCCCGCCCCTTCTGATTTCAGTCCTAACATGACCACAAAACAGTTACAATCCTTAATATGACGGTCTAGGCCGACTAACACTGATGAGATCCGCAGGCTTGATTGTCGGCCGCCAAGAGATGATCATATGATACACACGCGATGCGTGTATTTTGCGGTCTAATATGGAACAATAGTTACGTTGGAGGAGATCATGCAGGCGCGCAAAGACGCTCGACGGGACGGCACGCCGTCCCCGAGCGGTTTATACTTGGACAGGAATGATCGTCAGCGCATCACGAGTGAGGATAATACCCTGCGTGGAGGTGATGCCATGAGCATCCGTCAGGAGTGCGATAAATGAATGCCGCTACGTCAGAAAAAACCTGATTCTGGGGCGACGGCCTCCAGAACGGGGCAATGGAAGCCGATCCCGGTAGGAAGCAGGGCGGGAAACGGCCTCCGCCCATCGTCCTCGATCCACCTCATCACTTCTCCTATACACTATCTTATGTATAGAACCTGACGTTGCCGCTCTAGGGCGGCGCGCTTCGGCCCTGCTCAACAATCATCTGAGCCACGTCCAATCAACCATATCGTTTGATAATTTTTAACGGTAAATGTTGCGTCGCATCGACCGAGACCAGAACAGATCAGCGGGGGGGGGGGCGCCCCCCCCGGGGTGAGACCCCGGCTAGGGGGGGATGGTG
>JAEWKL010000137.1 GCA_023386115.1 Pseudomonadota bacterium | reverse complement strand
CCGCGAGTCCACGCCCGAGGGCGCGAAGCCCGAGGCGCCGCGCCGGACGGCGGCCCGCACCAAGCCGTCTGAGACGATCGAGACCCCCGCGGCCCTCGTCCCGCCCCTGGCGCCGAAGGCCGAATCCGCCAAGTCCGAGCCCGCCAGGAAGGACAACCCGCCCGTGAAGGCGGCGGAGGCCGCCCCGAAGGCCCCCGAGGCCAAGGAGAGCGGCTGGAAGACCCCGCCCGACGGCAACCGCCCGGTGCGGGTGATCGGCGGCATCACGCAAGTCCCGGCCAAGGACGAGCCGGCGAAGGAGTGAGGCGGCGGGCAGCCCCCTCGCACGACCGGCGATGCGGCCCGGCCGAGCGTCGCCGGATTGCCCTCCTTGGGGCACGGCGACGACCGGACGCGCCTGCGTCCGGAGCCAGGTTGTCCATCAATGCGCCCTCTCCCCTTCCCTTCGGGCCTGCTGCGATCCCGGCCAGGGAGCGCCACCCGCTCGTCGCATGCGGGGGACGAGACACCCGCGCCGGATCACGGCCGTAAGCGCTAGCCAGGCCGTCGCGCAATCCTGCGCGAGGAGGCGTCCCGGGGGTCGCTGTCTCACCGGTGATACTCTTTGCCCCCTTGTCCGTGATCCCGGCCGCTCATGGTGGCGGGTGCCTCGTGGCCGAACCGGCATTCGACGCCGCGTCGCGGTTCACGGCGGGGGTGGCCGATGCCGCGTCTCTCTGATGCCGTGCCGATGCCATTGAGGCGGCGGCTCGCCTCCCAGGCCGCCCATCCCGCACCTGCGCCGGATGCGACTCCTCAGGCCATGCTCGCCTCGCGGTCCGAATGGATATCAGCGGTCTATCTTTCATAGTTCATTCAATTTTCAATTAATTTTATGAAAATAACTCGCATCCCGACGCGTTTAGAAAAATATTCTAAGTTGACTCTTTAATTACTTTACGTAATATTGCCGGCGTGCATTGGACATTCTTCGTACAGGAGTGGGGCTATCATGCAATCATCCACCATTCGCATAAAAGTGATCTCATTTTATATTTATTTATTTTTTGCAGCGTTCGACCCGTTGAGTTGGTCCAATGTCGCAAGTGCGGAAGAAATTTGGCCAAAGTGGTCTGAAGGTCAAGCAAAGCCCTCAATTGATTCGCCACGTCGAGCGACGTTCAAAAAAGGAGAAATTTTCGATCTACCATGGTATGGTCATTTTTTTACGAGGCGATCCGATTTGGAGGTCTTCATCCACTGCCCCACCCGAAGGCACTTCTTGTCACCGTGTGAGAGTGAAGAGTTTTTGGATCTCATAAGATCTGAAAAAGTAAAAAAATTTACAAAAAGGTATAAAATTATTAGCTATTGAGGATATTCCTGGGAAATCGGGGAGAGTTCATCACGAAGCCTTTGGAGATGGTTATGTAGATTTTACGTCTGGCCTCTAAAAAATTTACGTCAGGAGAATTCTCAGCAACACAGAGTTATGGGCATGACAATCATTTCTAAAAAAATGGACCTCGACGTAGATATTTATAATCCAGATGGAACTATTGCGACATTAATAGATGGAAGTCCAGCTACCAGTATCGAAGGGCCTCCGGGGATAAGGTGGCCTTGGAGTACTTGCGTTGCCCTTGGGAATGGCTATTTCCTGACAGCGTCCCATAATTTCGATCACTGGGAGAGGAGCGAGCGCGCAAAACAGGAGAAAGATGAAAGCAAGCTGCTATCCTATGATCGCCATTTCGTCACGAAAGAGGTATATATTGGCAGCGCGAAGGCAAAAGACACTTGGAAGGATATTAGAAATTGGAATCCCTACGAAGCACTCAAATCGACGTATTTGCCAGACGGCCAATCTCAGAAATATCCTATTAATGATCTCGTTGTTTTTAACATCGACTACAAGGTCTCGAATGCGGATTTATCGAATCTCGCAGTCTTTGCTAATAAAGATAGCATCAATATGCAACTAAATAATAAGTCTGTCACGCAATACGGTCAAACAAGTGCCTCGTCTGGAGCCTTCGAAGAGACGAGTGTCGACGGTCAGTTTCGCGCGTCAGTGGCTACTGATGGCGGTGATAGCGGCGGGCTGGCAGCCTGCCAGATTGGTAAGCAAGAATTTGTTGCCGGAATTACTTCGCTAGGGTCGAGCACAAGTACGTGCTTCAGCTATCTCAAGCCAGTAGAAATTTATAACTTGATGATTTTAGCGACGCGCGGCGACGATAACGTATTTAAGAGCCTCCCTCCTGCTCTCATCGATGATTCCTCGAAGGGAAAGCAGAAATATTTTCGCCGCACAAAAAGAAACGCGGAATTCCTCATTGACGATAGCGACAGCATCATCCTGCTGGGCCAGGCCAGCGATCTGGTCAATACCGGGTCGGGAACCAACAACTTGATCATTGCGCACGACGCCATCGGGTCCTCCGACACGGCGCGTCCGACTTCTCCGGAACCGGGAACGACCTCGACAATGTCCTCACGGGCGGCAGCGGCAACGACACGCTGCGCGGCGGTGATGGCCGGGACTGGCTCATCGGCGGCGCGGGCACCGATCTCCTCGACGGCGGTGACGGTTTCGACACCGCCGACTACCGGTCGTCGAGCCAGGGGATCGTGCTCGATCTCGCGAACCCGGCCAACAGCACGGGAGATGCGGCCGGCGACGTGCTGGTCTCGATCGAACGGTTCAATCTCACGAACCACGACGACAGGTTCGTCGGAACCGCGGGGAACGACACCGTCTCCAGCTATGCGGGGAACGACACGCTGCTGGGCGGCGACGGTGACGACCGGCTCGTCGGCGGCGTCGGTGCGGACGTGCTCGACGGAGGTCCCGGCGTCGACACCGCCGATTTCGGCGGCGCGACCGCCCCCGTGGTGATCGACCTCCTGCATCCGGACAACAGCGCCGGCGAGGCGGCCGGTGACGTGTTCATCAGCATCGAGACATACATCCTGAGCCAGCATGACGACCGCTTCGTCGGCTCGTCGGCCAACGAGACCATCGACGGGCAGGCCGGCGACGACATCCTCTTCGGCGGGGACGGCGACGACTGGCTCATCGGTGGCGACGGTGCCGACAGCCTCGACGGCGGAGCCGGTTACGACACCGCGAGCTACGATTCCTCGCCCCTGCCCGTGGTGATCGACCGGCTGAATCCCGGAAACAGCACAGGGGAGGCCGAGGGCGATACCTTCACGAATATCGAGGCCTTCCAGCTCACGTCCCTCGCCGACGTGTTCCGGGGCGGCAGCGACGCGGAGGCCGTCTACGGCGGTGGCGGCAACGACACCCTCGACGGAGGGGATGGGGACGACCGCCTCGACGGTGAGGCGGGCGACGACCTCCTCACCGGAGGCACGGGCAGCGACATCTTCGCCTTCGCCGGGCGGAGCTTCGGGCACGACGTCGTGACGGATTTCACCGCCGGGGACGTGATCGAGTTCTCGACATCCGCCTTCGCCAGCTTCGCCGATGTCCGGGCGCAGATGAGCCAGGCGGTGTCCGACACGCTCATCCAGCTCGACAGGACCGATTCGGTCACGCTGGCGGGCGTGACCGCTACCAACCTGACGAGCGCGGATTTCCGCTTCGTCTGACGACGGTCGAGGCCGTCGAACCCGCAGGTCCCGGCCAAGGACGAGCCGGCGAAGGATCAGCGCATCTCGGGCTCTCCGGCCCGGCGCTCATTCCGCCAGCCCGTTGACCCTGCGCAGGAACAGGCGGTCCTCCCGGCGGATGAAACCCTCCGCCTGGGCGAAGCGGAAGGTCTCTCGGCCGAGCGGATCGTCGCGCAGGCGCGCCCGATAGCGCTCGTAGGCCGCCAGATCGGGAAGGCTGTAGAGGCCGTAGGCCGTGGTGGCCGAACCCTCATGCGGCGCGAAATAGCCGATCAGGTCGGCGCCGCAGCGGGGGATCGCGCTGTTCCAGCCGCGCGCGTAATGCTCGAAAGCGTCGACGCGCGTCGGTTCGATCCGGTAACGGATGAAGCAGGTGATCATCAGGTCTCGTCTCCATAGACACCCCGATGATGACGGCAGGCCCACGGCAATGCTTCGGCGGTCTCCGTAGCGTCGCTCCGTTCGGGCCGGCGATCGCGGTTTCTAGATCGAAAGACGCGCTCGACAAGCGCTGCCAATCCCGGTTTTATCCGGCACCCCGATCCGCGGCCGCCGAGGCCGGGACGGCAAGAAACGGTCCCCGGAGGAATCCAGATGCGCTCATCCCTGACCGCGCTCGCGGCAGCCCTCGCCTGTGCGACCGCCTTCGCGGCCCCGGCCCTGGCGGCCGACCCGATCAAGATCGGGGTGACCGGCCCCTATACGGGCGGCTCGTCGTCGATGGGCGTGTCGATGCGCGACGGCGTGCGGCTCGCCGCCGAAGAGATCAACAAGAACGGCGGCGTGCTCGGGCGCCAGATCCAGCTCGTGGAGCGCGACGACGAGGCCAAGAACGAGGTCGGCGCCCAGGTCGCGCAGGAGCTGATCAACAAGGAGAAGGTGGTCGCCACCCTCGGCTTCATCAACACCGGCGTGGCGCTCGCCGCCCAGCGCTTCTACCAGGAAGCCGAGATCCCGGTGATCAACAACGTCGCCACCGGCACGATCATCACCAACCAGTTCAACCCGCCGGACTACGATAGCAACTACGTCTTCCGCACCTCGGCCTACGACGTGCTGCAGGCCGGCATGATGGCCGACGAGGCGGTCGCGCAGGGCTTCAAGAAGATCGCGATCCTGGCCGATTCGACCAATTACGGCCAGCTCGGCCGCGAGGACCTCGAGAAGTACCTCAAAGCCAAGGGCATCAAGCCGGTCGCGGTGGAGAAGTTCAACATCAAGGACGTCGACATGACGCCCCAGCTGTTGAAGTCGCAGGCCGCCGGCGCCGACGTGATCCTCGCCTACGGCATCGGTCCGGAACTGGCGCAGATCGCCAACGGCATGGCCAAGCTCGGCTGGAAGGTGCCGATGATCACCTCGTGGCCGGCCTCGATGCAGAGCTTCATCGATATCGCCGGGGCCAACGGCAACGGCGTGATCATGCCCCAGACCTTCATCGAGGATAAGACGCTCCCGAAGCGCAAGTCGTTCCTCGACGGCTACTACGCCACCTTCAAGGTCAACAAGATCCCGACCCCGGTGGCCGGCGCGCAAGGATACGATTCGGTCTACCTGCTGGCCGCCGCGATCAAGCAGGCCGGCTCGACCGATGGCGCCAAGGTGCGCGCGGCGCTCGAGGACCTGAACACCAAGGTCGAGGGCGTGGTCACCACCTACGACAAGCCGTTCACGGCCAAGGACCACAACGCCATCACCCGCAACATGGTGGTGTTCGGGAAGGTCCAGGACGGCAAGATCGTCTACGCCAAGGACGAGGACGCCAAGAATGCCGGCGTCGTCCGCGTCAAGGAGAAGGCCTCGAACTGAGCGCCCAAGACGTGAGCGCCCGTGACCGGAGCGCCTGAGAACGGGGCCCCGCCACCGCGCGGGGCCCGCCCGACGAGACGAGTCTTCCCCGAGCCTCACCCATGCAGATCTTCCTTCAGCTCGTGGCGAGCGGCGTCGCCGTCGGCATGATCTACGCCGCGATCGCGTTCGGCTACCAGCTCACCTTCGCCACCTCGAAGACCCTGAATTTCGGCCAGGGCGAAGCCCTGATGCTGGGGGCCCTGTTCGGCCTCACCCTGGTGCCGTTCACCGGCTACTGGCTGATGCTGCCGCTGGTCCTGGTTTTCGGCTTCGCGCTCGGCGCCGTCGTCGAGCGCCTCGGCGTTCGCCCGGCGGTCAAGATCAAGTCCGAGTACGGGTGGATCATGGCCACCATCGCGCTCGGTATCATCTTCAAGAACGTCGCCGAGAACATCTGGGGCCGCGACGACCTCAAGTTCCCCTCGCCTCTCCCTGAGGCCGCCCTCACCTTCGGCGGCGTCCGGGTGCTGCCGATGGAGCTGATGATCGTCGCCGGCGCGCTCCTGATGATGCTCGCGGTCGAGGTGTTCAACCGCCGCTCGATCTGGGGCAAGGCGGTGGTGGCGACCTCGAACGACATCGACGCCGCCGGCCTGATGGGCATCAATACCCGCAAGGTCATCACCCTGTCCTACTCGATCAGCGCCATGACGGCGGCCTTCGCGGGCGTGCTCGTCGCCCCCGTGACCCTCACGGGCGCGACGATGGGCTCGGTGCTGGCGCTCAAGGCCTTCGCGGTGGCGATCATCGGCGGCCTCGAATCGGGGCTCGGCGTGATCGTCGGCGGGCTGATCCTCGGCGTCGCCGAGACCCTGACCGGCTTCTACATCTCGACCGGGTACAAGGACGTGCCCGGCCTGATCCTGCTGCTCGCCGTGCTGGCGCTGCGCCCGGTCGGATTGTTCGGCAAGGCCGTGATCAAGAAAGTCTGATTGTTTTCCGCCGCGCCGCTCCCGGATCGCGGGAGCGGCCCCAGTCGCCCCCGCTTCCTCCAGGGTTCTTCACGATCATGGCGCAGTCCGCCTCCGCGCCGGCGCTGGCCCGGCAAACCGCCCCGCCGGTCCCCCAAGCCGGGCTCGGCCGCTTCGTCGGCCTCCTCGGGGCCGTGTGCCTCGTCGTCTTCCTGGCGGCCTTCCCGCACGTCGTCACCAGCCAATACTACATCCACCTGTTGATCGTGATCGCCATCTACGCGATCCTGATCCTCGGGCTCGACATCGTGGTCGGCTATACCGGCCAGGTCTCGCTGGGCCATGCCGGCCTGTTCGGCGTCGGCGCCTACGCGGCGGCCGTCCTGTTCCTCAAGTTCAAGCTCGGGCTTTGGGTCGGGCTTCTCGCCGGCATCGGCGTCACCGCGGCCTTCGGTCTGCTGCTGGCGATTCCCGCGCTTCGGGTGAGCGGCCCCTACCTCGCCATGGTGACGCTGGCATTCGGCACCATCATCCAGATCTTCATCAACGAGATGACGGATCTCACCAACGGCCCGCTCGGCATCACCCTGCCGCCGGCCCGCGTCCTCGACTTCTCGCTGATCGGGATGCAGGCGCCGTGGGGGGCTGCCGGCCGCAAGCTCGAATTCTACTACCTGGTCTGTGCCTGCCTCTTGCTCACCATCCTGGTGGTCAACCGGGTGGTCCGCTCGCCCTTCGGCCGCGCCTTCGAGGCCCTGCGCGATTCGCCGATCGCCTGCGACTGCATGGGCGTCAGCGTCTACCGCTACAAGGTCTACGCCTTCGTGATCTCGGCGGCGCTCGCGGGGCTGGCCGGCGCCCTGTTCGCCTGGTCGGAGCGCTACGTCGCGCCGAACTCCTACGGCTTCGAACTGACGGTCCTGTTCCTGCTCGCCGTCACCATGGGCGGGCGCAAGTCGCGCTCCGGGCCGCTGATCGGCGCCGCCATCATCGTGATGATGCCGAACATCCTGGCCGATATCGGGCTCGTCCGGATCATGGCCGGCCTCATCGCGGCGGTCGCGGTGGTCGTCGTTGGCCTCGCCTTCCTGCGTCGCCAGGACAACCGCATGACGCTGCTGATTCCCGGCGCGCTCTGCCTCGCCTTCTTCCCGGCGACCCTGGCAATGGAATCGGTGACGGATTTCCGCCTCACCGTCTTCGGCCTGATGATCCTGTTCGTGGTCTATTACCTGCCCGAGGGCATCGTCGGGTTCTTGCGCGAGAAGCTGCCCTTCCTGCGCCCGGCCCATACCGGGGCGACGCAGGCCCTCGCCGCCTCCGGCGAGGCGTTGATCCGCCAGGACGGCCGCTCCGGCGCCGACCCGCTGCTCAAGGTCGAGCGGGCGGTGATGCAGTTCGGCGGCCTCAAGGCCCTCAACGAGGTCGATCTCGCGGTGCGCCCCGGCACGATCCACGGGCTGATCGGCCCGAACGGCTCGGGCAAGAGCACGATGATGAACGTGCTCACCGGCATCTACCGGCCGACCTCCGGCGGCGTCTCGCTCGCCACCGGGTCCGAGGCGGCGAAGCGCCTCGACGGCCGCACCCCCTCCCAGATCGCGCTGTCGGGCGTCGCCCGCACCTTCCAGAACGTCCAGCTCTTTCGCGAGATGACGGCGCTCGAGAACGTGCTCGTCGGCCTGCACCACAGCTTCCAGGGCACGCTGTTCGACGCGATCCTCGGGACGCCGCGGCGCCGGCGCGAGGAGCGCGAGGCGCGGGCCCGCGCCATGGCGATCCTCGACTTCGTGGGCCTCGGCGCGCTGGCCCAGGTCGAGGCGCGCAACCTGCCTTACGGCAAGCAGCGCCTCCTCGAGATCGGCCGGGCCCTGGCGCTCGACCCGGTGCTCCTCCTCCTCGACGAGCCGGCGGCCGGCCTCACCGCCCCCGACATCGCCGAACTCACGCTCATCATCCGCAAGATCCGCGACGCCGGCATCACGGTGATCCTGATCGAGCACCACATGGACGTGGTGATGGGCCTGTGCGACCGCGTCAGCGTGCTCGATTTCGGCCACAAGATCGCGGAGGGCGGCGCCCGCGAGGTCCAGTCCGACCCCAAGGTCATCGAAGCCTATCTCGGCAGCCCGGTTGCCGACGCCGCGGAGTAGAGAGATGCTCGACGTCAGCGGCCTGTCGGCCGGCTACGGCCAGATCGAGGTCCTGCACGGCCTCACCTTCACGGTGCCGAAGGGCCAGGTCGTCACCCTGATCGGCTCCAACGGCGCCGGCAAGACCACCACCATGCGGGCGCTCTCCGGGATGATCCGGCCGCGCGCCGGCTCGATCAAGCTCAACGGGCGCGAGATCGGCGGCCTCGACAGCCACGACGTCGCCCGCACCGGGCTCGCCCATTCGCCCGAGGGACGCCGGGTCTTCCCGACCCTCTCGGTCGAGGACAACCTGACGCTCGGCGCCTTCCCGCGGCTCACCGGCTCGCGGCCGAAGGGCGACGTCAATGCCGACCGGGAGCGGGCCTATACCCTGTTCCCGCGCCTGAAGGAGCGCCGGACGCAGCTCGCCGGCACGCTGTCCGGCGGCGAGCAGCAGATGCTCGCCATGGGCCGGGCCCTGATGCTGCGCCCGGAGATCCTGCTCCTCGACGAGCCGTCGATGGGCCTCGCCCCGAAGCTGGTGGAGGAGGTGTTTCGCATCATCCGCCGGCTGAAGGAGGAGCAGGTGACGATGCTCCTCGTCGAGCAATTCGCCATGGCGGCCCTCGGCGTCGCCGATCACGCCTACGTGCTGGAGAACGGCCGCATCCGCTTCCAGGGGCCGGCGGCGCAGTTGCGCAACGATCCGCAGGTCCGGGCGGCGTATCTGGGCGGCGGGCATTGAGGCCCCCGCGGCGAGCAGGATGAGTGGAGCAGCAGGGCTCTGTCGAGACAATCAGAGCCTGTTCGACTTGCCCGGGAGCCTTGACACAACGTTCCGAGCAGTCCGGGGCCGCCCAGCGGAACCGGGCCTGCCGCAGGAAGGACGAAGCTTTCGGAAGGCGATCGAGCCGACTCTCATACCGTCGCGGCCGGGCGGAGACACCCCGCAG
>JAEWKL010000117.1 GCA_023386115.1 Pseudomonadota bacterium | reverse complement strand
GCCACGACCCGGGCGCCGAGGCGGCGGAAGGAGGCCACCCGGTCGCCCACATGGGCACCGACATCGAAGACCAGGTCGTCCGGCCGCACGAAGCGGCGATAGAGGGCGTCCATGGCGGCATGGGGCGCCTCGGCGCCGCGGTAGATCCGCAGCGAGCGGCCGATCGCGGCGGCGGTGCCCTTCGGGCGGGTCATGGTCATATGGGGGGCTCCGGACGAAACCCGTCCGGAGCCGTATCAGTAGATCGCCGGCTCGGGCACCGGGGCGCCGTACTCGGTGCGCAGGAAGTCGAAGTCACACCCCTCGTCCGCCTGCTGGATGTGGCGGGAGAACATCACGCCGTAGCCGCGCTCGTAGCGGGGCGCCGGCGGGGTCCAGGCGGCGCGACGCTGCTCCAGTTCCTCGTCCGACACCTCCATGCGGATCGACCGCGCCTCGACGTCGATGCTGACGAGGTCGCCGGTGCGCAGGAGCGCCAGCGGCCCGCCGATGAAGGATTCGGGTGCGACGTGGAGCACGCAGGCGCCGTAGCTGGTGCCGCTCATCCGCGCATCCGACAGGCGCAGCATGTCGCGGTGACCCTCCTTCAGGAGCTTCTTCGGCATCGGCAGCATGCCCCATTCGGGCATGCCGGGCCCCCCCTGCGGGCCGGCATTGCGCAGCACCAGCACGTGGTCGGCGGTCACGTCCAGGGTCTCGTCGTCGATCGCCGCCTTGAGGGAGGGGTAATCGTCGAAGACGAGGGCCGGGCCGGAATGCTTGAGGAAGCGCTGGTCCATCGCCGCCGGCTTGATGACGCAGCCGCTCGGCGCGAGATTGCCCTTCAGCACCGCGAGCGAGCCCTGGCCGTAGACCGGGTTCGACAGGGGCCGGATCACGTCGGCATTGTAGACCTTCGCGCCCTCGATCACCTCGCCGAGGGTCTGGCCGCTCACCGTCAGGCAATCGAGGTGCAGGTGCTCGCGGATCTCGTTCATCAGCGCGCGGATGCCGCCGGCGTAGAAGAAATCCTCCATCAGGTAGGCGTTGCCGCTGGGGCGGACGTTGCCGATCACCGGCACCTTGCGGCTGTAGCGCTCGAAATCGTCGAGGCCGATGGCGTGGCCGGCGCGGCGCGCCATGGCGATCAGGTGGATGATGGCGTTGGTCGAGCAGCCCATCGCCATCGCGACCGCGATCGCGTTCTCGTAGGCCTCGCGGGTCTGGATCCGCCGCGGTGTCAGGTCCTCCCACACCATGTCGACGATGCGGCGGCCGGATTCCGAGCACAGCCGGATATGGCCGGCATCGGCAGCCGGAATCGAGGAGCCGCCGGGCAGCACCATGCCGACGGCCTCGGCGATCGCCGTCATGGTCGAGGCGGTGCCCATGGTCATGCAGGTGCCGTAGGAGCGGGCGATGCCGCCCTCGATCCCGAGCCAGTCCTGGTCGGTGATCTTGCCGGCGCGCAATTCGTCCCAGTATTTCCAGCTGTCGGAGCCGGAGCCCAGCACCTTGCCCTGCCAGTTGCCGCGCAGCATCGGCCCCGCGGGAATGTAGATTGCCGGCAGGTTCATGCTGGTGGCGCCGAGCAGCAGGCCCGGCGTGGACTTGTCGCAGCCGCCCATCAGCACCGCGCCGTCGACCGGGTGGGAGCGCAACAGCTCCTCGGTCTCCATCGCCAGCATGTTGCGGTAGAGCATGGTGGTCGGCTTGACGAAGCTCTCGGAGACCGAGATCGCCGGCAGCTCCACCGGGAAGCCCCCCGCCATCAGGATGCCGCGCTTCACGTCGTCGACGCGGTGCTTGAAATGGGCGTGGCAGGGCTGGAGGTCGGACCAGGTGTTGAGGATCGCGATGACCGGCTTACCGGTCCATTCCTCGGGGGCGTAGCCCATCTGCATCGCCCGCGAGCGGTGCCCGAAGGAGCGCAGATCCGCCGGGCCGAACCAGCGCGCCGAGCGCAGCGAGGCGGGTTCGCGGCGCACGACCTGCGGGCCGTCCGGAATGCTGCCTGGCTCGAGTTCGGGCGGGGTGAGCGGGTCGCGGGCCATGGTGGAAACTCCTCGTACGGGTCAGGGGCGGCGCGGCGGCGCGTCAAGTCCCCGGCAGGTCAATTCCCCGGAAGATCGTGGGCGACCGGAAGGTAGAAGTCGGTCCAGGCCTTCGGCATCGTCTTGATGGTGCCGATCCGGTGCAGGTGCCGGGCGATCGTCATGGTGCCTTGCGGCGCGGCGATGAAGTCGAGCATCTGGGGCAGCCGCATCAGGGCGAGAAGCTCGTCGGCCGGCGTCTTGTCCCGGTTGACCTCGCGATAGATCGCGATCGCCGCCGGCGTATCGGCCTTGATGAAGGCGATCGCCTCCTGCGTCGCGGCCTTCAGGGCCTCGACCAAAGCCGGGTTGGCTTGTGCGAAGCGGGTGGTGGTGAAGAACTGCGCCTGGGCAAGCGGCCCGCCGACCACGTCGGTGGAGGACAGGATCACCCGGGCGCCCGGCACGGTCTTGAGCTCGATCTGGTCGTAGGGCGGGGCGGAGAAATGCGTCCTCACCTCGTGCTGCGGGTTGGCGAGCGCCACCGCGCCGTCGGGCGGGCTCATCTGCACCGTGTAGGGATCGAGCCGCGCCCAGTTCTCCGGCCCGAAGGCCTGGGCCGCCGCCATCTGCAGCACGACGGCATGGGTCGAGACCCGCACGGTCGGCACCGCGATCTTGTCGCCCGGCCCGAAATCGGCCAGCCCCTTGATCCGGGGATCGCGGGTGATGAGGAGCAGCGGCTGACCGGCGGTGCCGACGATGCCCTTCACCCCGCCGCGGGTGCGGTCGAAGAGCAGCAGCAGGTTGCCGATGCCGCTGTTGACGATGTCGACCCCGCCGGCGAGGAGCGCATCGGTCTGCGCGCCGCCGCCGCCGAAATTGACCCAGTTCACCTTGAGGTCCGGCACCCCGAGCCGCGCCGCATGCGCCTCGATCAGGCGGCGCTTCTCGATCACGTGGGTCACCATGTAGATCAGGCCGTAGGCCCGCGAGACCGAGATCTCGCTCTTGCCCTGCGCCCTCGCGACGGCGGGGCTGAGGAGGGCGGCGGCGAGGCCCGCCGCGACGCTGCGTCTGGACGGTGTCATCGACGTGCCTCCGCTCCGGTCGTCAGTGCTGCAAGCCCCATTTCTGCACCGTCCGCCGCTCCAGCGTGCGGAAGATCAGGTTCTCGACCACGAGGCCGATGATGATCACGGTCAGCAGGCCGGCGAAGACGGCGGGGATGTCGAGGAGGTTGCGGTTCTCGAAGATGAACCAGCCGAGGCCGCCCGCCCCCGACGACACGCCGAAGACCAGCTCCGCCGCGATGAGCGTGCGCCAGGCGAAGGCCCAGCCGATCTTGAGGCCGGTGAGGATGCTGGGGAACGCCGCCGGGATCAGGATCTTGGTGACGTACGGAATCCCCTTCAGGCCGTAATTGCGCCCGACCATCCGCAGCGTGTTCGAGACGCCGCGGAAGCCCGAATGGGTGTTGAGCGCCACCGCCCACAGGACCGAGTGGACCAGCACGAAGACCAGGCTGCCGTTGCCCAGCCCGAACCAGATCAGCGCCAGCGGCAAGAGCGCGATGGCCGGCAGCGGGTTGAACATCGCCGTCATCGTCTCGAGGAAGTCGGTCCCGATGCGGGTCGAGATCGCCAGCATGGTGAGGGTGGCGGCGAGCAGGATGCCCGCGGCGTAGCCCATCAGCAGCACCTTGATCGACGAGAACGCCCGGTTCGGGATCGTGCCGTCGACGGTCTGCTGCCACAACGTCGTGACGGTGTCGGAGAAGGTCGGGAACAGGAGCGGGTTGTCGAGGATGCGGGCGTAGATCTCCCAGATCAGCGCCAGCACGATGATGATCGCGGTCTTGCGGACGAAGCCGCTGTTCCACAGGATCTCGGCGGTGCCGAGCTGGCGCTCGACCGCGCCGTCGGCGGCGGGGGCCGCGTCGCTCATGATGATGCGGGCCGGCATGGTGGCGCTCATGGTTGCCTCTCGCGCTCGACGCTCAATGGTGATGGGCAGGCTCGTCGGTGAACAGCAGGTCGTGGATCTGCTGCTCGAGCTGGCCGGCGCTGCCGTCGTGGGACGAGACCTTGTCGACGTCGCGCACCTCGGCCTTGACCCGGCCCGGATGGGGCGAGAGCAGCAGGATGCGGTTGCCGATCTTGATCGCCTCGGCGATCGAGTGGGTGACGAAGAGCACCGTGAACTTCGTCTCCTCCCACAGCTGGAGGAGCTCGTCCTGGCAGGTGCGCCGCGTCAGCGCGTCGAGGGCCGCGAAGGGCTCGTCCATCAAGAGGATGTCGGGCTCCATCGCCATGCCGCGGGCGATGGCGACGCGCTGCTTCATGCCGCCCGAGAGGGTGTGGGGATAGCTGTCGATCGCCCGCGTCAGGCTGACCTTCTCGATATAGGCCTTCGCCCGCTCCTCCGCCTCGCGGCGGGGCATCTTGCGCGCGTTGAGGAGCGGGAACATCACGTTCTCCAGCACCGTCTTCCAGGGCAGGAGCTGGTCGAACTCCTGAAAGACCATCATCCGGTCGGCGCCGGGCTCCTTGACCACCCGGTCCTTGATGCGGATCTCGCCCTCGCTCGGGTGCATGTAGCCGCCCACCGCCTTGAGCAGGGTGGACTTGCCGCAGCCCGACGGCCCGAGCAGCACGAAGCGGTCGGAGGTGTCGACCTTGAAGCTGACGCGCTCGGTCGCCGTGACGAGCACGTTGGGCGTCTTGTAGCGGAGCGTGACGCCGCGGACGTCGAGGAGCGCGGTCATGGGGGCTGTCCTTCTCGGCGAGGTCGCGTCAGCTGCCGCTCAGGTCGTGGGCGACCGGCAGGTAGTAATCGGTCCAGGCCTTCGGCTTGTTGCGCAGGGTACCGATCCGGCCGAGATGCTCGGCGAAACGCATCGTGCCCTGGGGCTGGAGGTTGAACTCCATCATGCCGGGCTCACGCAGGTAACTCAGGAGGTCCTCGACGCTGGTCTTGTCGCCGGTCACCTCGCGGTAGATCTCGACGGCCTTGCGGGTGTCCTGGCGGATGAAGGCCTGCGCCTCCTCGGAGGCGGCGCGCACCGCCTGGATGATCTTCGGGTTGGCGTCGGCGAACTTGGTGGTGGTGAAGAACTGGCCCTGCGTCAGCGGCCCGCCGATGATATCGGGCGAGCGGGCGACGATGTGGGCGCCCGGGACGTTGCGCAATTCGACGTACTGGAACGGGGGCGCGGCGAAGTGGGTCTTGATCTCGTGGGTGGGGTTGGCGAGGGCGATCGCCGCATCGGGATGGCCGAGCTGCACCGTGTTGGCGTCGAGACGGCCTGACTGGTCGGCGCCCCACAACTCACCCGCTGCCATCTGCAGCAGGATCGCCTGCGTCGAGACCTTGACGGTCGGCACCGCGACCTTGTCGCCGGAAGCGATATCCTTGATCGTCTTGATCTTCGGGTCGCGGCTGATCAGCAGCAGCGGCAGCGCCGAGGTGGCGACGATGCCCTTCACCCCGCCCCGGGTGCGGTCCCAGAGCAGCAGCAGGTTCCCGGTGCCGGTATTGACGATGTCGACCCCGCCGGCGAGCAGCGCGTCGGTCTGGCTGCCGCCGCCCGAGAAAGTGATCCACTTCGTCTTGACGCCCGGCACGCCGAGCTTCTCGGCGTGCTTCTCGATCAGCCCCTGCTTCTCGATGATGTGGGTCGGCAGGTAGATGATGCCGGGCTGGCGCGTGATCGCGATCTCGCTCTTCTGCTGTGCGGAGACCGGGCCGAGCCCGGCCAGCAGTCCGGCGGCAGCGAGGAGGCCCGCCGCGAAGGCGCGGCGCGCGGGCGAGTGGATCATGAGCGTTCTCCCGGGGCCGCATCGGGGCGGCACGTGCCGGCTCGTTATCGAGCGCCGGTCTGGTTCCCTCACTAAAATGGTAATGCATTAGTATGTCAACCCGGATCGGGCCGTGCTAGGCTGCCTGCGGCCCCGCCCCGGCGGGGCCGCGTCCTTGTTAGAGTTGATCGCCGAGTTCGACCGCCATGAACGCCGTCTTCGCCGGTGCGCAGCGTCTGCGCGACCGCTCGCGCCACGCCGCCCCGCAGGTCTTCGACCTGATCCGGGAGAAGATCGTCTCGCTCGATCTCGCGCCCGGCACGGTGCTGTCGCGCCCCGAATTGCAGGCGAGCTTCGGCCTGAGTGCCACCCCGATCCGCGACGCGCTCCTGCGCCTCCAGGAGGAGGGATTGGTCGACATCTTCCCGCAATCGGCGACGGTGGTGAGCCGCATCGACCTGGCAGCGGCCCGCCAGGCGCAGTTCCTGCGCCGCGCGGTGGAGCAGGAAGTGGTGCGCACCCTGGCGCTGTCCCCCGATCGGGCGCTGATCGGGCGGCTCCAGGCCTTCGTGAGCGAGCAGGGGATCTTCGCGGAGCAGGGCGACCTCGCCCGCCTCTCGGCCAGCGACGAGGCCTTCCACCGGGCCCTGTGCGAGGCGGCGGACGTGCCCGACCTCTGGGACCTGATCCGCCGCCGCAGCGGCCACATCGACCGCCTGCGCCGCCTGCACCTGCCCGTGGAGGGCAAGGCGCAGCAGATCGTGGCCGACCACCGGCGGATCGTGGCGGCTTTGGCCGAGGGCGCGGCGGAGGCGGCACAGGAGGCCCAGCGCGATCACCTGTCGAAGTC
>JAEWKL010000109.1 GCA_023386115.1 Pseudomonadota bacterium | reverse complement strand
GGTCCGAGCGCCGCGGCCGGCGTCCAATCCGGCAGCGCGCGTGCGGCGGGGCCTGACCGCAGGCGACCGTAGATCCGCTCGGCCAGCGAGATGCGGCTGAGGGCGGCGCGGGCCGCCTCGACCAGGGCGCCGTCGAGAGGGACCTCCGGGAGCGGCTCGGCGAGCAGCCTGTCCAGGTGGCGGGCCAGCGACGCGCGCAGCGGCGCGTTCAGGGTTTCCGGAAACCGCGCGTCCCAATCCGCCCGCATCCAGGCGCGCACGGCCTCGGGCTCAAGCGGCCCCTGACCGCCGAGCATCAGGTAGACTCGCGTGCCGTCGTAGAGCCGTGCCGCGTTGCCGAGATCGGCCCGCAGCTGCTGCTCCAGCCGCCAGACGAGGCGCGGCAGCAGGATGCGCTGCAGCGCGTGGCGATAGGCCTGCTGGTTCGCCTGGGCGAGCTTGGGCTGCTGCGAGAGCCCGGGCACGAGGGGCGCGGCCTCCGCTCCCTGCACCAAGCCCGCGGCAGCATCCAGCACGGGGGTCGTCCGGACGAGGTCGTCCCCGGCCACCGGATCGAGCGGCAGTTCGGACAGGAGCCGGCGGTAGGCGGCGAGCGCGTCGTGGGCCTGTGCGACCGCCGCCCGGTTGTCCGCCTCCGCGAGGTGGATGACGGCTCCGCCGGTCAGGAGCGCGGTCGCGGCCGCCGCGAAAGCCGCGACCCGCAGGGTCCGCCGCCGCGGCCAGCGGCCCTGCCGCCGGGTGACCAGCAGCGCCTCACCAAGGAGGACCTCGCGGACGAACCGGGTCACGAAGTAGCTGCGACCGCTCACCGGACGCAAGCCCGGCACACGGGTCTGATCGACGCCGAAGGAGCGGGCCAGCATCCCGGTCAGGCGGTCGATCGGTGTTCCCTGCTGCGTCGCGGAGGTGAAGTAGACGCCGCGCAGGAACGGCGCCGGATCGAGCCGGCTGCCCGAGAAGGCACGGTTGAGGAAGGCGGCGAGGGGCTGCTCCAGGCTCGCGACCTGCATCGGGAACTGCCCGATCAGCGCGCGGCGTACGCTGGCCCGCTCCGCCTGGAGGCGCTCGACGAGGCGGTCGTCGAGCCGCCGCAGCAGCAGGCGGAATTCGGGTTCGAAGCGCTCCACGCCCGCGTCGAGCGGGAAGGTCATGCCCCAGACCTGGGCGCGGCCGGTCGTGTCGAGATCGTCGAAATAGGCGTCGAAGCCGCGCAGCCGATCGGCTTTGCTCAGCACGACGTAGACGGGGATCCGCACGCCCAGCCGCTGCGTGATCTCGTCGATGCGCCGCCGAACGGCCCTCGCATGCGCATCCCGCTCCTCCGGCACGGCGGAGGCGAGGTCGGGCAGGGACAGAACGACCACGACGCCGTTGATCGGCTGACGCGGCCGGGTCCGGCGGATCAGGTCGAGGAAGCCCTGCCAGCTGGCCGCGTCGACGGCCGGGGCGGAATCCTGAGTCGTGTAGCGGCCGGCGGTATCGATCAGCACCGCCTCGTCGGCGAACCACCAGTCGCACAGGCGCGTTCCGCCGACGCCCGGCAGGGACGGGCGGCCGCCCTCCTCGCCGAGCCACAGGTGCAGCCCGGAATTCGTCAGCGCGGTGGTCTTGCCCGAGCCGGGCGGTCCGATCAGGACGAACCAGGGCTGGTCGTAGAGATGGCGCCCGCGCCAGCCCTTGCGCCTCAAGCGCGCGAGCGCCTGCTTCATGCGCTCGCGCAGCTGCGTCACCTCCTCGGCGGCCTCGGCCTCGGCCTCCGCCGCCTCGCGGGCGGCCTCGCCGGTCATGCCGGCGGCGAGGGCCTTGCGACGGCGATGGTTGCGCCAGGAGATCGCACCGTTCACCGCCAGATAGACGGCGAGCAGGCCGCCGATCGCGGCGAGGCGCGCGGCCGGCGGCTGCAGCGCCGGCACGATCGGGAACAGGTACCAGACGATCGCGCTGAGGATCGCCCAGCCGGCAAAGCCGCTGCCCCAGCGTCCGGCGAACTGCATCAGCAGCGACGCGAGCTGGTTCATCGGGACCGGCTCACCGGTTCCGTCAGGATCTCGATGCGGCGGTTCAGCTGACGTCCCTCCGGCGTCTCGTTGCTGGCGACGGGATCGGCATCGGCCCGGCCTTCGGAGCGGATGCGGCTGCTCCCGGACGCGCGCGCGATGACAGCCTCCGCCGCCCTGGCCCGGGCCAGCGAGAGTTCGTAGTTCGACGGGAAGGCGACCGTGCGGATCGGCGCGTTGTCGGTGTAGCCGACGATGCGGATCGGCCCGGGCCGCTGCTGCAGAGCCGCCGCGATCCGTTCGAGGACCGGCCCGAAGCGGGGCTGCAGCGTCGCGCTGCCGGAGGCGAACATGCCGCTGCTGCGGATGCGGATGATCGGCGCGGCGGAGGTGCCGGCGAGGCTGACGATGCCCGAGCGGATCTCCGCCTCGAGAAGGCGGGCGAAGTCGCCGCGGTCCTCGGGCGGTTGCGGCGCCGGGGGCAGGGGCTTTGGCGCGCCGCTGCGGGCGATGGCCGGCATCGCTGTGGGCGGCGCGGCGAGCGCCTCGTCGAACAGGCGGTCGGAGGCGGCATTGAGGCCGAGCAGGACATAGGCGTAGGCGAGACCGAGCAGACCGAGCACCGCAACGGCGGCCAGCCAGACCGGCAGTTCGGGGCGCAACGGGCGATAGGGTGCGGAGACGCCCTGCCAATGCGGGGAGAGCGCGGGCTCGGCGGCGCCGCGCTGGCGCAGGATCACCAGGTAGGTCTCCTCCCGGACCCGGTCGAGTTCGGCCTCGCCCCGGGCCGAGACGCGGTAGCGCCCCTGCATGCCGAGTGCCATGCACAGGTACATGAGCTCGATCGCCGGCAGGAACTTGCCCGGCGTCTGGCAGAGGCGCGTGAGGAGATCGAAGAAGCGCTCGCCGCTGCGCACCTCACGATGGAAGGTCGAGACCAGGGAGGCGTTCGCCCAGGAGCCGCGGCTGCCCCAGGGGGTGTTCTGAACGACGTCGTCCAGGCTCGCGCACAGGGCGTAATGGCTCGTGCGCAGGAGCTCGACCGGCACCTTGGCGTCCCGCAGCGCCTGCTCGTAGCGCCGCACCGCGTCGACGGTGCGCTCACGCAGCCGCCCCGGATCGGGGACGGTGGCGACGTTCCGCAGCCGCGCGAGCAGCGACAGGAGGGGCGAGGCGGCGGAGATCACCGGCGACGCATTGGCCCCGGGCAGATCCGAGAAGCCGATCTCGACCGGATCGGCCGTCTCCGACGCGGACCGCCCGGGCGACCGCGATCCAGGCCTGGGCAGGATGATCGTCAGGTCGTCGTCACCGGGCTCGGCGAAGGGGTTGCTGGTCACGGCCGGCCTCTCACGCGCGGATCGCCCAGAGTTCCATGGTGAGATTTGGGAAGTCCCCCGAGACGTGGATGGCGAAACCGCCCGAGTTCTGCATCTGCGGCCAATGGGGCGAATGGCGGTCGAGCTCGAAGTACTGCGCCTCGGGAATGAAGCGCATCTGGCGCGGCGCGACCGGCAACGCGCGGATCTCGATGCCGGGGATCGCCACGTTGACGAGTTCGCGGATGTGCTCGACGGCGCCGATCTTGGCGGTGCTCGGCAACAGCCGCCGCAGGCTCTCACCCGGCATGTCGGCCTTCGCGACGAGGACGAGCGTGGTGCCGTTGAGGAGCGTGCGGTCGGTGATCGGCCCGACCCGGACGCCGTGGCGGCGCTCCTGCAGCGGGATCTGGATCGCCGTCTGCTCGAGCACCGCCGAGAGCGAGCGGCGGATATCGGCGACGACGGGCGCGAAGCTGCGCTGCAGATCGTCGTGACGGTACGATTCGTAGCGGCTCGGCCTGCGCCGCGGATCCGTGAAGGTCGCGAGTTCGCCGGCCATCTGCAGCAGCGTGAGGAACAGGGTCTCGGGATGGATGCTGGCCGTGTCCGACAGGTGCGAGAACATCGTCTGCCAGCCGTTCACGGATTGCAGCAGCAGGAAGTCCGCCACCTCCGCGCTGCTCTTGCCGGCCGCCGCCGTGAGCCGGGCCGCGATCGCCTCGCCGCGCTGGTTGAGCAGGCCGGCGAGTTCGACGAGGAGCGCTGCAAGCGGCGCCGCCGCGACGCAGGTCGACACCGTCGGGATGAAGGCCTCGTCGAGCACCACCCGCTGGTCGGCGGTCACCTCGACGATCCGCGCGGCCGGTAGGCACATGTAGCCCTCTCGGTCGTCAGTCCCGAGCAGGAAGCGCAGGCGCAGTCGGCCGACCTGGAGCTGGGCGGCCTCGGTTGCCCCCGAATGGGTGTCGAAGGCCTCGAACTCCTCCGCCTCGTAGCGGCCGGTGCGGCCGTGGCCCGCGACCTCGGAGGCACCCGGCTGGTAGAGGGGGAGGGCCAGGAAGACGAGGACGTCGCGCGCCGTTTCCGGCACGCTCAGCGGCGGCGGCAGCGCCGCTTCGTCCGGAGTCGAGAAGGAGGTGCCGTCGGCGAACGCCCCCGCTGCCGCCGTGAGGGCGAAGCGCCCCGTCCCGAGCAGGTCGCGCGAGATCGACAGAGCCGTGAAGCCGTGGGCGGAGGGCCGCGATCCGGCGAGGCTGCGGCGCAGTTCCGCCGCGGTCCATCGATCCTGCTGCTGGAAATGTTGAGCGCGGAGGAACATGCCCTCCTGCCAGAGAACGCGGTTGTGCCAGGTCACGTCTGCCTCCCGGAACGCTCGGTCCGGTCGAGGGGCCCATCCCCCTCCGCCTCATCGCGCGCGTCCTGCCTGCCCACGGCCGCGAGGGCGATCTCGTAGGCGCGGGCGAAGGCCCGGCCGAACACGCTGTCGAAATCGTCGCCGAGCGCCCGGGTCACCGCAGCGTGGCGGGCCGCGTAGGCATCCCAGGCCGCCTGCTTCCTGCGCCCGAGCAGGTCGTCGATGGCGCTTTCGGGGATGCTGCGCATCACGCGCTCGGGTGCGATCTCGGCGAGCAGGTCGCGCACCGCGCTCTGCAACGCCGCCGCCGTCGCCAGTTCGTGCAGCCGGATGTCGCGCAGCGCATCGGCGACCGCGGCCTCCGGCCTCATCGCACTCTGCCGGCCGATCCCAAGAAGCGCCGCAAGGGCGTCGTCGTCGTCGGCCGAGAACTTGAGCGGGTTGTTGCCGGCCGGGCGGATCATCGTCTGGCCGATGCGGAACTCGCTCTTCACCGCGGCCCGGGCGATCATGCTCTCGCGCAGCCCGCCCACCATGGCGCGGAAGGCGGCCCCGAGCTGGCGCAGGATCGCGTCCGGGTCCGCGGGCCGTTCGCCCCGGACGCGGGCGCCGGCCAGGAAGGCCGCGAGGCCGGTTTCGCCCGCAGG
>JAEWKL010000107.1 GCA_023386115.1 Pseudomonadota bacterium | reverse complement strand
CCTGCGGTCGTCGCGCAGGGGCAAAGCGGCCCGAAGCTCTGCGGTTCCGACGGAATCGCGGGAAACCCGATGAATCCCGCTCAAGGATCCCCCAAGCCGAAAGGGCCGCCCCAGGGGCGGCCCTTTCGGCTTGGGGGATCCTTGAGCGGGATTCATCGGGTTTCCCGCGATTCCGTCGGAACCGCAGAGCTTCGGGCCGCTTTGCCCCTGCGCGACGACCGCAGGAGACCGCCATGTCCCCGCCCGCCAACTCCCCGCAATTCGTGTCCCCGCCCGCCCGCATCGCCTCCGCCCTTCTCCTCCTCGTCGCGAGCGCCGCCCCGGCCCTTGCGATCTCCGACCGGCGCGACCAGCCGACCCAGGCCGACATCCCCGACGGCGCGCGTGGCGACGCTTCCGGGATCGCACCGCCCCAGGCGATCAAGCCCGACACCAAGGTCATGCCCGGCGAGACCGGGCTGAGCGGCCATGCGCGCTCGCGCACCAACCCCCTCGACCAGCTCGATGCCAAGGACCGGCGCGCCACCGGCGGCGGCGACGGGGCGGGCGACCGCCGGTAAGGAAACCGCTTGACCGCCAGCGCGGTTAACCCTCGCGTGATAGGCGCGAGGGGGAGGTGCCCATGGGTCTGCTCGATCAGGTCATCGGTTCGGTGCTCGGCAACGTCCTCGGCGGCGGCGGCCGGCCGGGAGACCACCAAGGGGGGAATCACGGGGGCGGCTCCGGAGCCATGTCGCCCCTGGTCAAGGCGCTGCTGATGCTGCTCGCCGCCAGGGCGATGCAGGGCGGCTTCGGCGACATCTTCGGCGGGGGCCGCCGGCCGGCACCGCAATCCGGGCCGGAGGACGGCTACGCCCCGGACCCGCGCGGCTACGACATCCCCGACCCGCAGGACGACGCGCCCCGCAGCCGGCGCGGCGAGGATCCGAACAATCCCTATTCCGACCTCGCCGGGATGCTCGACGGCCCCGGCGGCACCGCGCCCCCCTCCCCCGGTGGCGGTGGCGGCGTCCAGAACCCGTTCGACCAGGGTGCCGGGCCGTATTCCCGCCTCGACCGGGAGCAGCCGGAGGATGCGGCGGGCGGCGGCCTCGACCAGCTCATCGACCGGTTCCGCCGGGGCGGCCTCGGCGACATGATCGAATCGTGGATCGGCCCGGGCCACAACCGTCCGATCCAGCCGCAGCAGCTCGCCCAGGCCCTCGGCCCCGATACGGTCGAGACCCTGAGCCGCCAGACCGGGCTGGACCGGAACGACCTGCTGGCACAGCTCGCCCAGGTGCTGCCGGGCGTCGTCGACGGGTTGACGCCGCAGGGCCGGCGCCCGAACCACGACGAGATGCGCGGCTGGTGAGTCGGCGCCGGCGCCCGGCCGGTCCGGGCGCCGCCACGGACAGGTGACGCGAAGGGTGGCGCCGATGGCCTACGAACTCCATTACTGGCCGTCAATCCAGGGCCGGGGCGAGTTCGTCCGCCTCGCCCTGGAGGAGGCCGGGGCCGACTACGTCGACGTCGCCCGCGAGGACGGCGTCGATGGCCTGATGAAGGGGCTGGAGGTGCTGCCCCGCCCGCCCTTCGCGCCGCCCTACCTGCGCGACGGCGACCTGGTGATCGGCCAGACCGCCGCGATCCTGCTCTACCTCGGGCCGCGCCTCGGCCTCGTCGGTGAGAGCGAGGCCGACCGGATCTGGACCCACCAGATCCAGCTCACCATCGCGGACGCGGTGGCCGAAGCCCATGACAGCCACCACCCGATCGCCTCCGCGCTGTATTACGAGGAACAGCGGGCCGAGGCCGCCCGCCGGGCCGAGGATTTTCGCGACAACCGGATCCCGAAATTCCTGACCTGGCTCGAGCGGGTACTGGCCGCCAACGCCGCCGGCCCGCGCCACCTCGTCGGCGACCGCCTCAGCTACGCCGACCTCTCCCTGTTCCAGCTCGTGGAGGGTCTCGCCTACGCCTTCCCGCGGGCGACCGAGCGGGCGCTCGGACCCACGCCGAAGGTCGTCGCGCTGCATCGGCTCGTGGCGTCCCGGCCGCGCATCGCCGCCTATCTGGCGAGCGACCGGCGCGCGCCCTTCAACGAGGACGGGATCTTCCGTCGCTACCCCGAGCTCGACGGCTGAGCGCCTCCGCGCCCGCTGAGCGGCTCCGCGCCAAGTGCCACGGACCGGAGCCGGCGGATCTCCGCCCCCTCGACCGGCGCTCATCTGCTAGGTGACGCAGGAGAAGCGTCATGTCGCTCCCGCCGCTGATTCGGCGCCGAGGCCGAAAGGCGGTCCGCGCCGAGCCCGAATAGCCTTCGGCGGGCCGCTCCCGAACGGCGCTTCCTTAACCCTTAACGCGCGCCGACCGGAGTTCCGGCACCGCCTTTTCCGAGCCGGGCCCGGCCCGGAACCCTGCCAAATCCTTGTAGCGCCAGGGAAGTTTCCGGTTCGTTGCGGGTGCGCAACGGTGTGTCCGCAAGTGGACGGCGGGGGCCTCGATTTACAGAAAATTAACCACCAGGGCGCAAAAATATCTTAACAAAAGGTTCACCGAGGCGCGCCGCGAGGCGCGATTCGGGCGACGGCAAGAAAAATACGCTCCGTCAAGAACACCATTTCGACAATATAAACATCAAAAGACCTCACCTCTGTCCGGCGGTGAGCAAGACAACGCGTCAAAAAAATTGGGGGCTGGCGTGTACATCGTCGTCGACGAGCGGGAAAACGTGGCCGCGCACTACGTGGAAGGCTTCAGCGTGGAGGGCGTGGCGGCCCGGGGGCTGGACGTGCGGGACGTCCGGACCTGGATCGACGCCACCCCGGCCCAGGACCTCGCGGCGGTCCAGGGCTTCGTGATCGGCGATTGCGCCGACCGCACCGCCTTCACGGCCATCCTGCGCAGCCTGTCCGGCGCGCCGATCATCGCGCTCAACGAGACCCGCTCCCTGGAGCAGACCCTCGCCCTGTTCACCGCCGGCATCGACGACGTGGTGCGCAAGCCGGTCCATGTGCGCGAGATCATCGCCCGGGCCGGCGCGATCCGCCGCCGCACCAACCGCAGCGAGGCGAAGCCCGCGAGCACGCCGGACAAGAGCGGCCGCCTGACGGTCCATACCGACGGCCGCGATCCCGAGATCGACGGCGAGAGCCTGATGCTGCCGCGGCGCGAGCGCGACATCCTGGACTACCTCGCCCGCAACCGCGGCCGGCCGGTGACCAAGGGCCAGATCTTCAAGGCGGTCTATGGCGATCTCGATGCGGCGGTCGACGAGAGCGTGGTCGAGGGCCACATCAGCAAGCTGCGCAAGAAGCTGCGGATGCGCCTCGGCTACGACCCGATCGAGGCCAAGCGCCTGGCCGGCTACACCTTCGTCGGCTGATCGCCGCCGCGGCCTCCGGGCGGCGCATGATTTCAACTTCTACCGGCAAGAAGCCACCCGCGACCTCGACAGTCGTGGGTGGCTTCTTCGTGTCGCCCTTTGGGTCCGACGGCCCTGAAGGGGGCCGCCCTCCTCCGCCTTAACGGAAGAGCGAGAGGACGTTCTGGCTCGACGCGTTGGCGATCGACAGAGCCTGAACCGCCAACTGCTGCTGCGTCTGCAGCGCCTTCAGCTTCGTCGACTCCTCCTCCACGTCCGCGTCCACCAGAATGCCGATCGTGCGGTCATTGGCTTTCATCAGCGTGTCGACGAAGGTCTTCTGACCGTCGATCTGCGTCTTGTTGGCGCCCAGCTTGGTGCCCGCGTCGGTCACGCTGGAAATCGCCTTGTCGACCATATTGAGGATGTTCGCTACGTCCGCATCGCCGGCCGAGCCGACGAGGGTCGAGATGTCGAAGCTCGCCACCGAGTAGGCGCCGCCGCCGAACGACGCATTGTAGGTGCCGGAGGTCGTGTCGAGGATACCCTTGCCCGTGGTGGTGGTCGAGGCGGTGCCAGCGCCGGAAGCCGTATTGGTGCCGGCGATGGTCTGGCCGGCGGTGAAGCCGAAGCCGGTCACGTCTGCGCCGTTCACCGTCACGGACGAGCCAGTGCCCGCACCTGTAGTCGTGAGGGTGATCTTGCCGCCCACCAGGCTCGCGACCGCCGTGTTGTTGGCAGCCTTGAGCTGGGAGTTGATCAGGCTCACCGCATCCGCGCCGCTGAGTGTGGCGGCACCCGAGCTCACCGTCGAGCCCGCGGCAGTGTAAGCTGCGGCGTTCAGCGTCACGGTCGTGGTCGCCGTGCCGTCATTGACGGTGATGACCTTGGTGTTCGCGCCGGAGATGTCGAGCGGCGAGTAGGCCGTGCCGGCGGTGAGCACCGGCGCGTT
>JAEWKL010000065.1 GCA_023386115.1 Pseudomonadota bacterium | reverse complement strand
GAGCCCGGCCGCCCCACTAAAGTTAGTCCTTCAAGAAGCGGGACAGCACCCGCCTTCGTTGTGGAACGGCCGCCTTCCGTAAAGTACCACGGAGCTGCGCCGAGGGATGGATCGCTCGAACGCTCATCAAGGAGAGGGCACATGGCAGAACGCGTCGCACTGGTCACCGGGGGCACGCGCGGCATCGGCGCTGCGATCTCGAAAGGTCTGAAGGAGGCCGGATACAAGGTTGCGGCCAATTACGGCGGCAACGACGAGGCCGCGCAGGCCTTCAAGGACGAGACCGGGATCCCGGTCTTCAAGTTCGACGTCGGCGATCCCGCGGCCTGCGAGGCTGGCATCCGCGCGGCGGAAGCCGAGCTCGGCCCGATCGACATCCTGGTCAACAATGCGGGCATCACCCGGGACGGCATGTTCCACAAGATGACCTTCGATCAGTGGCAGGCGGTGATCCGCACCAACCTCGACTCGATGTTCACCTGCACCCGCCCGCTGATCGACGGCATGCGCTCGCGCGGGTTCGGCCGCATCATCCTGATCTCGTCCATCAACGGCCAGAAGGGCCAGATGGGCCAGACCAACTACTCCGCCGCCAAGGCCGGCGTGATCGGCTTCGCCAAGGCTCTGGCGCAGGAGAACGCCAACAAGGGCATCACCGTCAACGTGATCGCGCCGGGCTACATCGCCACCGAGATGGTCAAGGCGATTCCCGCCGACGTGCTGAAGGCCAAGATCCTGCCGCACATCCCGGTCGGCCGCCTCGGCGAGGCGGAGGAGATCGCGCGTGCGGTGGAGTTCCTGGCGGGCGAGCAGGCGGGTTTCATCACCGGCTCGACCTTGACGATCAACGGCGGCCAGTACTTCGCCTGATGGGGCGGGGCATCCCGGACGGGGTGCCCCTTTCCGGAACCGTCCGGCGGTCCTCGCCCGGCCGCGCCGGAGGATCGCGGCGCGCTATGACGGCACCGAGCCGGTCCTCGGGCCCGACAGGCATGGCGGACGGGCGGGACCCGGCCCATGATCCTCGCCCGCATGACGAGGATCATGTCCGGTCTTCGGCAAGAGGTCTTCGGCAAGAGGTCTCTCGGACTGCCGGACCCGCACGGCCACGCACCGGCGGCCGACACGCAGCTGACATCCATCGGCGGACACCGAAGGCCTCGTCCCGTGATCGGGCCGACCGCGGGGCGAGGCCTTGCACCTTACGCCCCTTCTCCGAAACGGCCGTCCCGGCCGAGCGGGCGCTCTCGCGCATCGCTGCGGCGCCGTCGGACGGGGGTTATGCCGATGCAATTGACGGATCGAGGCAACGCTTTAGCAACGACACCCCGTTGCCAGGCTTTAACCTGAACAGGGATTCAGATCCAGCCGTTAACCTGTCAAAGGCCTCCCGCCCCGCATAGTCCTCCTCACACAGGGACAAGCACCGGCCAACAAAAGCCGGGGAGGTAGTGACAGATGATCAACGCTCCGCTGCAACACTTCTGCAACCGTATGATCGCCGCCGATGCCATCAGCCTGGAGGACGTGCGCGAGCTGCACCGTTCGGTGCTGCCCGACGGGCTGACCTGCCGCGAGGAGGCCGACATGCTGTTCGGCCTGGACCGGGCGATCCCGAAGGCCGACGCGGCCTTCGGCGAGTGGCTGATCGCCTGCACGGTCGATTTCGCCGTGTGGGGCGAGCGCCCGACCGGCCATATCGATGCCGACACCGCCCACTGGCTCGCCGCCTCGCTCGGCTGCGGCCGCGGCCCGACCGCCACCGGCGCACGCATCGCCGTCGAGGTGGTGCGCGAGGCCGAGACCAACGACCCGGCCCTGATCAGCTTCGCGCTCCGGGCGAACCGGGCCCTGGCCGGGGCGGAGGACGCGGTCGAGGAGATCCTGTCCTACGCGGTGGCCGCGTGACCATGGGCTTCGACATGGGCTTCGCCCATTCGGCCGAGAACACCCGGCTTTGCGGCGCGCGCGCCATGCTTTAACGGGGATGAGCTTGGGTGTGACCCACCCCGGCCGGCTTCCCCCTTAGGCTCGAGTGCGCGCTCCGATGTTCGACAAGATCCTGATCGCCAACCGTGGCGAGATCGCCTGCCGCATCATCAAGACGGCGCGCCGCATGGGGATCAAGACGGTGGCGGTCTATTCCGACGCCGACCGTGATGCGCTGCACGTCGCCATGGCCGACGAGGCGGTGCATATCGGCCCCGCTGCCGCGGCGCAGTCCTACCTCGTCATCGACAAGATCGTGGAGGCCTGCCGGCAGACCGGCGCGCAGGCCGTCCACCCCGGCTACGGCTTCCTCTCCGAGCGTGAGGCCTTCCCGAAGGCGCTGGAAGCCGCCGGCATCGTGTTCATCGGCCCGAACCCTGGCGCCATCGCCGCCATGGGCGACAAGATCGAGTCGAAGAAGGCGGCCTCGGCGGCCAAGGTCTCGACTGTGCCGGGCTTCCTCGGGGTGATCGAGAGCCCGGAGCACGCCGTCACCATCGCCGACGAGATCGGCTATCCGGTGATGATCAAGGCGTCGGCCGGCGGCGGCGGCAAGGGCATGCGCATCGCCCACTCGGCCGACGAGGTGGCGGAGGGCTTCGCCCGCGCCCGCTCGGAGGCGGCCTCGTCCTTCGGCGACGACCGGGTGTTCGTGGAAAAGTTCATCACCGATCCGCGCCACATCGAGATCCAGGTCATCGGCGACAAGCACGGCAACGTCGTCTATCTCGGCGAGCGCGAGTGCTCGATCCAGCGCCGCAACCAGAAGGTCATCGAGGAAGCGCCCTCCCCGCTCCTCGACGAGGCGACGCGACGCAAGATGGGCGAGCAGGCGGTCGCTCTCGCCAAGGCGGTGAACTACGATTCCGCCGGCACCGTCGAGTTCGTCGCCGGCCAGGACAAGTCGTTCTACTTCCTCGAGATGAACACCCGGCTCCAGGTCGAGCATCCGGTGACCGAGATGATCACCGGCCTCGACCTCGTCGAGCTGATGATCCGGGTCGCGGCCGGCGAGACACTGCCGATCGCGCAAGGCGACGTGACCCTGAACGGCTGGGCGGTGGAAAGCCGCGTCTACGCCGAGGACCCGACCCGCAACTTCCTGCCCTCGATCGGCCGGCTCACCACTTACCGGCCGCCGGAGGAGGGCCCGCTCGGCGACGCGATCGTGCGCAACGACACCGGCGTCGAGGAGGGAAGCGAGATCGCGATCCACTATGACCCGATGATCGCCAAGCTCGTCACCTGGGCCCCGACCCGCGCGGAGGCGATTGCGTCCCAGGCCCAGGCCCTCGACGCCTTCGCGATCGACGGCATCCGCCACAACATCCCGTTCCTGTCGGCGCTGATGCACCATCCGCGCTGGCAGGAGGGCCGGCTCTCCACCGGCTTCATCGCGGAGGAATTCCCGAGCGGGTTCGAGGCACCCAAGCCCGCGGGCGAGGTGGCGCGCCGGATGGCGGCGGCGGCCGCCGCGATCGACCACCAGCTCAACGAGCGCAAGCGCGGCATCTCGGGCCAGATGCGCGAGCCCTACCTGCTGCGCTTCGAGCACGAGCGGGTGGTGCTGCTCGGCGACCAGCGTTTCGAGGCGACCGTCGAGACCACCAATGACGGGGTCGTGGTCGCCTTCGCGGACGGGACCGAGTGGATGGTCGAGAGCGACTGGCTCCCGGGCGAGCCGGTCTGGACCGGCACGATCGGGGCTGAGCCGGCGGCCATCCAGGTCCGCCCCCTCCTCAACGGCGTGTTCCTGCAGCATGCCGGCGCCGCCGCCGAGGCCCGGGTCTACACCCAGCGCGAGGCCGAGCTGGCCGCCCTGATGCCGGTCAAGGAGGTTGCCGGGTCGGGCAAGCAGCTGCTCTGCCCGATGCCGGGCCTGGTGAAGAGCATCATGGTCACCCCCGGCCAGGAGGTGAAGGCGGGCGAGCCGCTGGCGATCGTCGAGGCGATGAAGATGGAGAACGTGCTGCGCGCCGAGCGCGACGGCACCGTCCAGACCATCCAGGCCAAGGAAGGCGACAGCCTGGCGGTCGACGCGGTGATCCTCGAATTCGCCTGAAGGCCGGCGGACGCTTCGTGCCGCTCTACTTCGCCTACGGCTCCAACATGGACCGGGCCGCCATGGCCCGGCGCTGCCCCGCTTCGCGGGTGCTCGGCCTCGGCCGGCTCAACCGCCACCGCCTGGTGATCATGCGGGAGGGCTACGCCTCGGTGGAGCGCTGCCCCTCCGGCACGGTCTGGGGCATCCTCTGGGACCTGAGCCTCGCCGACGTGCCGGCCCTCGACCGCTACGAGGGAGTGGCGAGCGGGCTCTACGTCAAGGCGCAGCAGCCGGTCTCGACCGAGGGCGGCGTGCGGCGGGCGCTGGTGTATCTCGGGCGCGGCAGCGGCGGGGTGCCGAGGCCGGGCTACCTCGAAGGCGTGATCGCGGCGGGGCGGGAGAACGGGCTGCCGGAGATGTATTTGCGCGGATTGATGGCACTCAAGCGGTAAGCCGCGACGCCAGGCCAGAACCCTCCCCCCTCTGCGGGGGAGGGTTCTGGCGCCGAGCGCCGCGCCGTCTCCGAGAAATCACTCCTCCGCGGCGAAGCGGCCGTGGCAGTGCTTGTACTTCTTGCCCGAGCCGCAGGGGCAGGGCTCGTTGCGGCCGACCCGGCCCCAGGTCGTCGCGTCATCGGGGTTGCGCTCCAGCACCGGCGCATCGGGGCTGAGGGCCTGGCCGGCGAACTCGTAGGCACCGCCGCCGCCACCGGCCGCGCCCTCCGCGAAGGCGAACTCGTTCTCGCCCGTCACCGGGTCGAGGTGCTGGGCGAACATCGGCGGCAGCGTCTGCGGCTCCGGCTCCTGGTACATGATCTCGACCCGCATCAGCTGGCCGGTGACCTGCTCGCGCAGGGAGCCGACGAGGCTGTTGAACAGGTCGAATGCCTCCGACTTGTACTCGTTGAGCGGGTCGCGCTGGGCGATGCCGCGCCAGCCGATCACCTGGCGCAGGTGGTCGAGGGTGACGAGGTGCTCGCGCCAGAGATGGTCGAGGCTCTGGAGCAGCACCTGCTTCTCGACATAGGCCATCACCTCGGGGGTGTTGCGGGCGGTGCGCTCGGCATAGGCCTCGTCGGCGGCCTTGCGCAGGCGCTCGCGGATCTCCTCGTCGGCGATGCCCTCTTCCTTGGCCCAGTCCTCGACCGGGACATCGAGGTTGAGGTCGCGGGTGATGCTCTCGCGCAGGCCCGCGATGTCCCACTGCTCCGGATAGGCATCCTCCGGCACGTGGCGCGCCACCACGTCCTCGATCACGCCCTGGCGCATCTCGTCGACGGTCTCGCGCACGCTCTCCTGCGCCATGAACTCGCGGCGCTGCTCGAACACGACCTTGCGCTGGTCGTTCATGACGTTGTCGTACTTGAGCACGTTCTTGCGCATGTCGAAGTTGCGCGCTTCGACCTTCTGCTGCGCCTTGGCGATCGCCTTGTTGATCCACGGATGGATGATCGCCTCGCCCTCCTCGAGCCCGAGGCGCTGGAGCATGCCGTCCATGCGGTCGGAGCCGAAGATCCGCATCAGGTCGTCCTGAAGCGAGAGGTAGAACTTCGAGCGGCCGGGATCGCCCTGGCGGCCGGAGCGGCCGCGCAGCTGGTTGTCGATGCGCCGGCTCTCGTTGCGCTCGGTGCCGATGATGTAGAGGCCGCCGGGCAGCGCGACCTTGCGGCCGGCGGCCGGGTCGGCGGGCTCGCCCGAGGCCAGAACGCGCGCCCGATTCTCCTCGATCTCGGCCTTCAGGCCTGCGATGCGGGCGTCGCGCTCAGGCCCCTCGGCCACGGTGGCGAGCTCCTGCTCGATCCGCATGTCGAGGTTGCCGCCGAGCTTGATGTCGGTGCCGCGGCCGGCCATGTTGGTGGCGATGGTGATCGCGCCCGGCACGCCGGCCTCGGCCACGATATAGGCTTCCTGCTCGTGGAAGCGGGCATTCAGCACCGCGAAGCGCTTGGTCACCCGGCCCTCGCGGGCCGCGGCGTAGACGTCCTCCAGCGCCGACGGGTCGCTGTAGTCGAGCGGCTTGTAGCCGTGCTTGACCAGGAGCCCCGCGAGGTGCTCCGAGCGCTCGATCGAGCCGGTGCCGACCAGCACCGGCTGGAGCCGGGCATGGGCCTTGTCGATCTCCTGGATGATCGCGGCGTATTTCTCGTCGACGGTGCGGTAGACCTCGTCGTCCTCGTCGACGCGCTCGACCTCCTTGTTGGTCGGGATCTCGACCACTTCGAGGTTGTAGATCTCCTGGAACTCGTCGGCCTCGGTCGAGGCGGTGCCGGTCATGCCGGCGAGCTTCTTGTAGAGCCGGAAGTAGTTCTGGAAGGTGATCGAGGCGAGCGTCTGGTTCTCGGGCTGGATCGTCACCCGCTCCTTGGCCTCGAGGGCCTGGTGGAGCCCTTCCGAGTAGCGCCGGCCGGGCATCATGCGGCCGGTGAACTCGTCGATGATCACCACTTCGTCGTTGCGGACGATGTAGTCCTTGTCGCGGGTGAACAGGGTGTGGGCCCGCAAGGCCTGGTTCACGTGGTGGACCAGGGTCACGTTGTGGGCGTCGTAGAGGTCGCCCTCCTTGAGGATGCCGGCCTCGCGCAGCAATTCCTCGATGTGCTCGTTGCCGTTCTCGGTCAGCGAGACCGTGCGCTGCTTCTCGTCGAGGTCGTAATCCTCGCGGGCGAGGCGCGGCAGCACCGCATCGATCGTGGTGTAGAGGTCGGAGCGGTCGTCGATCGGCCCTGAGATGATCAGCGGCGTGCGCGCCTCGTCGATCAGGATCGAGTCGACCTCGTCGACGATCGCATAGTTGTGGCCGCGCTGGACCATCTGGCCCAGCTCATACTTCATGTTGTCGCGAAGGTAGTCGAAGCCGTACTCGTTGTTGGTGCCGTAGGTGATGTCGCAGGCGTAGGCTGCCTTCCGCTCGACGTCGTCGAGGCCGTGCACGATGATGCCGGTCGTCAGGCCGAGGAAGCGGTAGACCCGGCCCATCCACTCGGCGTCGCGGCGGGCGAGGTAGTCGTTGACCGTGACGACGTGGACGCCCTTGCCCGAGAGCGCGTTGAGGTAGGTGGCGAGCGTCGCCACCAGGGTCTTGCCCTCGCCGGTCTTCATCTCGGCGATGCCGCTCTCGTGCAGCACCATGCCGCCGATCAGCTGGACGTCGAAGTGGCGCTGGCCGAGCACGCGCTTGGCCGCCTCGCGCACCGTGGCGAAGGCCGGGACCAGGATGTCGTCGAGGGTCTTGCCGGCGGCGAGCTCGGCCTTCAGGGCGTCGGTGCGGGCGCGCAGGGCCTCGTCGGACAGGGCGGCCAGCTCGGGCTCGAGGGCGTTGATGGCCTGGACGCGGGGTCGGTATCCCTTCACCCGGCGGTCGTTGGACGACCCGAAGATCTTCTTGGCAAGGGAACCCAGCATCGTGAACCTGCGATCGATCGTAACGGTAGTGGCGCGCGCCGCGGGCGCCTTATAGGCCCATATAGGGAGCCGTGCACCCAAAAGGCAGCCGTCGCACGGCTCAAGCGTGGCCGTGCTGCGAAAGACTAAGGGGAGGAGGGCCGATCCGCCGCTTGATTCCCGTCCCGGCACCGCTCTAGCTGCCGTTCTGCCCCACGCAGGATAACGGCCGCACGCGCCATGAAGCGGCCTGGGAGGACGACATGACACGTTTGAGCCGGGCACTCGCCCGCACCACCGCGCTCGCCGCGGGGCTCGCCTTCGCGCTCGCCGCGCAGGCCCAGACGCCGCCGAACACAGGTTCGGCCACAGGTTCGGCGCAGAAGGGCGCCTCCGACGGTGTGGTGAAGATCGGCATCCTCAACGACCAGTCCGGCGTCTACGCCGATTTCGGCGGCCGCGGCTCGGTCGAGGCGGCGAAGATGGCGGTCGAGGATTTCGGGGGCAAGGTCCTCGACGTGCCGGTGCAGATCGTCGACGCCGACCACCAGAACAAGCCGGACGTCGCCTCGAACATCGCCCGGCAATGGTACGATACCGACAAGGTCGACGCGATCATGGAGCTGACCACCTCTTCGGTGGCGCTCGCGGTGCAGGGCTTGTCGAAGGAGAAGCGCAAGATCACGATCGTGGACGGGGCCGCCACGTCCGATCTCACCGGCAAGCAGTGCAGCGCTTATGGCTTCCACTGGGCCTACGACACCCATGCGCTCGCGGTCGGCACCGGCGGCTCGCTGGTCGAGACCGGCGGCGACACCTGGTTCTTCCTCACCGCCGACTATGCCTTCGGCACCGCGCTCCAGGCCGACGTCACGCAATACGTGACCCAGAAGGGCGGCAAGGTGGTGGGCGCCGTGCGCCACCCCTTGAGCGCCCAGGACTTCTCGTCGTTCCTGCTCCAGGCGCAAGGGTCGGGGGCCAAGATCGTCGGGCTCGCCAATGCCGGCCTCGACACCTCGAACGCGATCAAGCAGGCGGCGGAGTTCGGCATCGTCCAGGGCGGCCAGCGCCTCGCGGCCCTGCTGTTCACGCTCGCCGAGGTCCACGGCCTCGGCCTCAAGGCGGCGCAGGGCATCGTGCTGACCGAGGGCTATTACTGGGACCTCGACGACCAGGCCCGGGGCTTCGCCAAGCGCTTCATGGCCAAGACCGGCAAGATGCCGAACATGATCCAGGCCGGCACCTATTCCTCGGTGCTGCACTACCTGAAGGCCGTGAAGGCCGCCGGCACCGACGACACCGACGCGGTCGCGGCCAAGATGCGCGAGCTCAAGGTCGACGACTTCTTCGGCCGCGGCGGCACGGTGCAGGCCAATGGCCGCATGGTCCACGACATGTACCTGTTCCAGGTCAAGTCGCCGACCGAGTCGAAGGCGCCGTGGGACTACTACAAGCTGCTCGCCACGATTCCCGGCGACAAGGCCTTCCTCTCGGCCAAGGCCAGCGGCTGCCCGCTGACGCAGTGAGGACGAGGGACCCCGGCGACGCTTTCGCGCTTCGCCGGGGCCACCCCGGGGCGGTGCGGGTCCCGGACCCCGGTCACGTTGACGGAGCGGCCCCACTCCTAGCGCACGATCACCTTCGCGTCGGCCCCGACCCGGTTGTACAGGTCGACCACGTCGATGTTGCGCATGCGGATGCAGCCGGAGGAGGCCGCCTGGCCGATCCGCTCCGGCTCGTTGGTGCCGTGGATGCGGTAGAGCGTGTCCTTGCCGCTCGCGTCCGCCAGGTAGAGGGCGCGGGCGCCGAGCGGGTTGGCGGGGCCGCCCTGCATCGCGTGGACGTGGGGCCAGCGCTTGATCATCTCGGCCGGCGGGTGCCAGTCCGGCCAGGCGGCCTTGCGGAAGATCCGCGCCGTGCCGGACCAGCCATAGGCCTCGTCGCCGACCGTGACGCCGTAGCGGATCGCCTTCCGGTCGGGCAGCACGTAGTAGAGCTGGCGCTCACGCGTCTCGACCACGATGGTGCCGGGCGCCTCGCCGGTCGGGTCCTCGATCATGTAGCGGGCGAATCGCCGGTCGACCTCGGGCTCCGGCACCATCGCCATCCACTCCTTGTCCTTGGCCGACAATTCGGGATCGGGCGTGGCGCGGTACATGCAGCCCGGCAGCGCCAGGACGGCCCCCGTCAGGGCGAGCGCGAGAGCAAGTCGGGGGCGGCGCATCGGGGAAGACCCTTGCAAGTCGGCGGGCTGGCCCGCGAATCAGTCGTCCCCCGACCCTAAAGCGTGGGTGTTAGCCCGCGAAGCGGGGGATCACGGTCCCGCGCGAGATGTCCGGCCTGTGTTGCGTCCGGGCCATGGCCCTGCCACGGTACGGGCAGGGAGGGGCCGCCGCAGGACGGCCCGACGGGAACGCTGGGAACGGGCACGATGACGACGCTGTATCTCTGCCATCCGGCCTCCCTCGACCACGCCACGCCGCCGGGCCATCCGGAGCGGGCCGACCGCATCCGGGTGATCGAGCGGGTGCTGGAGGACGAGCGTTTCGCTGCCCTGGTGCGCGAGCAGGCCCCGCTCGCCGACGTCACCGTGGCGGGCCTCGCGCATCCGGAGAACTACGTCGCGGCCATCGCCGCGGCGGCGCCGGACGAGGGCCTGGTGGCGCTCGATTCCGACACGGTGATGTCGCGGGGCTCGCTCGAGGCGGCGTGCCGGGCGCGCGGGGCCGCGGTGCGGGCGGTCGACGAGGTGATGGAGGGCCGCGTCGCCAACGCCTTCGCGGCGATGCGCCCGCCCGGCCACCATGCCGAGCGCGAGCGCGCGATGGGCTTCTGCCTGTTCAACACCGCCGCGGTGGCGGTGCGCCACGCGAGGAAGCACCACGGCGCCGCCCGGGTGGCGCTGGTCGACTGGGACGTCCATCACGGCAACGGCTCGCAGGACATCTTCTGGGACGATCGCAACGTGCTCTACGCCTCGACCCACCAGATGCCGCTCTATCCGGGCACCGGCGCCGCCTCCGAGCGCGGCGAGCACGACACGATCGTCAACGTGCCGCTGCATGCGGGCGACGACGGCGACACGTTCCGGGAGGCCTTCGCGCATGGCGTGCTGCCGCGCCTCGACGCGTTCCGGCCCGACCTGATCGTGATCTCGGCCGGGTTCGACGCGCATTGGCGCGACCCGCTTGCCAACCTGAAGCTCACCGAGGCCGATTTCGCCTGGGCGACCCGGGAGCTGATGGAGATCGCCGACCGCCGCTGCGGCGGCCGGGTCGTGTCGCTGCTGGAGGGCGGTTATGACCTCATCGGGTTGTCGAAGTCGGTCGCCGCCCATGTCGAGACGCTGATGGGGCACTGACGCGTCCCTCGGAACCCTCCGATCGCCGGCACCGCTCGCGGAGTGAGGCCGGCGCCGGGACAGAGAGTGCGTCAGGGACGGAACGGCGCCCCTACCCCTCCGGCGGCTCGTCGGCGACGATCTCGATGCCGAAGCCCGACAGGCCGACATAGGAGCGCGCCGCGCTCGAGATGTTGCGGATCGAGACCACGCCGAGGTCGCGCAGGATCTGGGCCCCTAAGCCCACCTCGCGCCACTGGCGCACCCGGGCCGCCTCGGCCCCGTCCTCGCCGGCCCCGTCGGGGAGTTGCGACAGCGGCACGCCGGCGGTGCCGTCGCGCAGATAGACCAGCACGCCGCGGCCTTCCTGGGCGAAGCGGCGCATCACCGCCTCGATCGTGCGGCCGCCCTCGATCACGTCCGCCACCACGTTCGAGCGGTGCAGCCGCACCAGCACGTCGCGGCCCTCGCCGATCCGGCCGTGCACGAAGGCGAATTGCTGCATCGGCTCGAACGGCGTGGTGTAGGCGTAGCCGGTCAGCTCGCCCCACTCGGTCTTGACCGGGAAGGTGCCGACCCGCTCGACCAGCTTCTCGCGCGCCTGCCGGTACGAGATCAGCTCGGCGACCGAGATCTGCTTGAGGCCGTGCTTGTCCGCGAAGGCGGTGATCTGCGGGCCCTTCATCACCGTGCCGTCGTCGTTGGCGAGCTCGCAGATCACGCCGACGGGCGGGAGCTTCGTCAGGCGGCAGAGGTCGACGGCGGCCTCGGTATGGCCCGAGCGCATCAGCACGCCGCCGTCCCGGGCGATCAGCGGGAAGACGTGGCCCGGGCGGACGAAGTCGGTGGCGCCCATGTTGCCGTTGGCGAGCGCCCGCACGGTGTTGCAGCGCTGCCCGGCCGAGATGCCGGTGGTGAGCCCGTGCTTGACGTCGACCGTGACCGTGAAGGCGGTGCCGAGCGGCGCATCGTTCGAGGCCACCATCGGCTCGAGGCGCAGGCGCTTGGCCTCCGCGGCGGTGATCGGCGCGCAGACGATGCCGCAGGTGTTGCGGATGATGAACGCCATCTTCTCGGGCGTGCAGAGCGAGGCGGCGATGACGAGGTCGCCCTCGTTCTCGCGGTCGTCGTCGTCGGTGACGATCACGATCTCGCCGCGGGCGAAGGCGTCGAGGGCCTCAATGATCGATGCGTGGGTCACGGGCATCTCCTGTCCTGGGAGGCTGAGACCCAGAAGGTCTTTCCCGAGGAAGTCGTTGGGGGTGACGGCGCCGCCCGTCTCGCGCGCCACGGCGGCGGCCGTGTCCCGCGAGAGCCAGGGCTCGGGATTGTTGCACAGGCCCGTCACCGCTGCCGGCGAGAGCCCGCAGCGCCGCGCGAAGTCGAGGCGGGTCACGCCCTGCTGCTTGAGCCAGTCGCCGAGTTTCACGCTCCTGTCATAGCCCGACCCTCGTTTCAGTCAAACTGAAAACGGCGACACCATTCACCCGGGCCAAAATCCCGCCGCTTCACAGGCTCAGCCCCCGGACCTGTCCCGGACCTCGCTGCCGACGCTGCTGCCGACTTGACCACGATGGCGCAGGAAGTGGTCGGCGAGCACGCAGGCCATCATGGCCTCGCCCACCGGCACCGCCCGGATGCCAACGCAGGGGTCGTGACGGCCCTTCGTCATGACATCGACCGGGCGGTTGTCGCGGGTGACCGAGGCCCGCGGCGTCAGGATCGAGGAGGTCGGCTTGACCGCGAAGCGGCAGACCAGAGGCTGGCCGGTCGAGATACCGCCGAGCACCCCGCCGGCATGGTTGGCGAGGAAGATCGGAGCCCCGTCGTTCCCCGGCCGCATCTCGTCGGCATTCTCCTCGCCCTGCAAGGCAGCGGCCGCGAAGCCGTCGCCGATCTCGACGCCCTTGACGGCGTTGATCGACATCATGGCGGCGGCGAGATCCGCGTCGAGCTTGCCGTAGATCGGGGCACCGAGGCCGGCGGGCACGCCCTCGGCCACCACCTCGATCACCGCGCCGACCGACGAGCCCGCCTTGCGGATGCCGTCGAGATACTGCGCCCACTGCGCCGCCGCGGTCGCGTCCGGGCAGAAGAACGGGTTGTTGTTCACCTCGTCCCAGTCGAAGCGGGCACGGTCGACGCCGTGCGGGCCGATCTGCACCAGGGCGCCGCGGATCGTCACCCCGGCCAGCACCTTGCGGGCGATGGCACCCGCCGCCACCCGGGCGGCGGTCTCCCGCGCCGAGGAGCGGCCCCCGCCGCGATAGTCGCGGATGCCGTACTTGGCCTCGTAGGCGTAGTCGGCGTGGCCGGGCCGGTAGCTGTCGCGGATCTCGGAATAGTCCTTGGAGCGCTGATCGACGTTCTCGATCATCAGGGCGATCGGCGTGCCGGTGGTGAGCTGGCGCCCGCCCGTGCGCTCGTCGGAGAAGACGCCCGAGAGGATGCGGACCTGGTCCGGCTCCTGGCGCTGGGTGGTGAAGCGCGACTGGCCGGGCCGGCGGCGGTCGAGCTCGGCCTGGATCTCCGCCGCCTCCAGGGGGATGAGCGGCGGGCAGCCGTCGACGACGCAGCCGAGGGCCGGACCGTGGCTCTCGCCGAAGGTCGTGACGCGGAAGAGGTGGCCGAAGCTGTTATGGGACATGGCGGCTATGGGGCATGGCGGCGTCGCTCTAGAGCATTTTGCGCCGGACGGGAAATGGTCTCGCGCGCCGGCCCGAACCGGCGGGTGGAAACCGGCGGAATCCCGCCCGGACGGGCCTCGGCGGTTCGGCCGCGGCCCCACCGCCCGCCCCCTCAGAGACCGGGCGGACCGGCTTGACATCGACGCTGCCGCGTTCGTACATCCCCTCAATTTTTGCACTGCGCGAGAAATATTGCTTCATGAGAAACAACAGACGTCTGAGTGCAAGTTCAATGTGGCTTCAGACCAAAATTCCCTAAATAGGCGCCATATAAAATTATTTTAGGATATGACAGGCAACGGCGAGGGGCAAGATGAATTTCTTCAAGCTGTCGCGGCGCATCACACGGAAGAAGGATGCGACGCTCGACGTGAAATTTTATCGAGCCTTTTACGCAGACATGAGCGGTGCGGCGGACGGCGAGATCGTCAAGCACTGGGAGGAGTTCGGGCGCAAGGAGGGGCGCTTCGGGAACGAAGCGACTGCCCGGGCCGCCGCGGCAGCCAGCGACAAGCTGCCGAAAGATTTCGACATCCCGACCTACCTCCGGCTGAACCCGGATGTTGCCGCCTCGATCCAATGGGATTTTCAGGCTGCCCTTCACTACATCGAGCATGGCAAGGCAGAGAACCGGCCCTATGCCGGCGTCACGCCTCCGGCCTCCGGTTCCGATGGGAAGGATCTGCCACGAGGGTTCAATCTCGCGAGCTATGTCGTCTGCAATCCCGACATCGCGCGCGCGATCGCGTCGAATGCCGAGCGCCTGAAGCATTACTTCGAGCACGGTCGCATCGAGAAGCGCAACTATCTTCCTCTCTACTACGATGCGGACTTCCTCTCGCAACTATACGGGGTGACGGTCCCGCGAGGACTAAGCATCGAGGAGGCGGTCGTCACCGTCAAGCAGCGACTGCAGCAACCTGACAATCAGAACATATATTTCAACGAAGATGAAATAGCAAAATTCCACAACATCAATATATCGTATTTTTCTAAGTATTTTGATCACGATTTTTACCGTTATAGATATCTTCGCAAGAACGACAAGCTCTTCAACAGGGCTGAATGCATTCGGCATTTCTGCGAAGTCGGCCAGTACGCGCAGGCCGACATCTCGCTCGACGCGGCCTTCGACGACGACTTCTTCCGCGCCGAGTACGGGAGCGACGGCCCGTCGACGGGAACATCGCGGCAGGAGCGCTACGAGCGCTGGTTGAGGAGCGACGAGGACGAGCCGCTCTGCCCGAACCTGCGGGTGCTCGTGCATCAGACCCTGGGGGCGAAGCTGCCGCGTGCGGTCGAAACCGTCGTTGCGGCGCGTCTCGGGCAGGGGACGGCCCCGGTGAAGCCGAGTCGGATCGTGACGGATCTGCTCGAGTGGAAACTGGATGTGGCGGAGCCCGCAGCCGCCGGGTTCTTCGTCTCCGTAGCGGATTCGCGCGCCAAGCAGGGCAAGAATGTCGAGGCTGCCGAGCTGTATGCCCGCGCCCTGGGCCAGGCCCCCGACCACCCGCGCGGCCTCAATCATCGGGCGGACCTGATCCACCGCGGCGGCAATCTCGCCCTCGCCACCAGCCTGCGCCAGCACATCGTCGCGCTCGACCGTGGCAACGAGTGGACCTTCATCCACCTGTCCCAGGGACTGCTGGAGCTCGGCGACTCGCAGGCCGCGGAACGCGCCATGACGGCGGGTGTGAAGAAGTTCCCGGGCGATGTCGGCCTGCGCCGCAGGTTGCGCGAGACCCGGGAGAAGTACTTCTACGACGTCTGGGAGAAGAGCGCGGACATCGCCCTTCAGTCGGGCTACGACACGGCCCGCGCACTCGTGACCGAGGCCGCGCAATGCCTGGCGCGGGACGAGGAACGGCCGGTCGTCGGCGGGCGGCGGGTCCGTCGTGTTGCCCTCTACGCCAATTGCGACCTGGCGCAATGCCGCTTCTACCGGGTCGATCAGCGGGCCGAGCAGCTCGCCGCCGCCGGCTACGAGGTCACGATCTACGATTACACAAAAGATCATAACAAATATATGCTGGATCTGATTCAGATCGATTATACGATCTTCTACAGGGTTCCGGCATTTCCCAACGTGATCGACGCCATCGAAAAGACCGCCGATCTCGGCATCGTGACGATCTACGACATCGACGACCTGGTATTCGAGACGAAGTATTTCCCTCCGGCGCTCGAGACCTATGCCGGCCTGATCAATGCCCGCCACCACGCCTCGATGGCCTGCGGCGTCAGCCTCTTCGCCGAAGCCGCCTCGCTGTGCGATTACGGCATGGTCTCGACGCCGAGCCTCGCCCGGCATCTCGAAAGCCGGGTCAGGACCGGCACCGTCTTCCACCAGCCCAACGCGCTCGGCAGCGCGCATAGCGTGAGCATGCAGGGACAGGCGGCGAAGACCGGCGATATCGTCACGATCTTCTACGGCTCCGGGACCAAGGCCCACAAGCTCGACTTCGAGCAGCTGATCGAGCCGGCACTGGCGCGGCTGTTCGAGACCCATCGCGACCGGATCCGCGTCGTGGTGATCGGCGACATCACGCTCTCGGACCGGCTGCGGCCCTGGGCGCAATTCATCATCGTCTCGCGGCCGATCGCCAACGTCGCGTCGTACTGGGACCTGCTGCGCGAGGCCGACATCAACATCTCGGTGCTGGTGCCGGACGTGTTCAACGACTGCAAGAGCGAGATCAAGTGGATGGAGGCCGCGATGTTCGGCATTCCTTCCGTCGTGAGCGGCACCCAGACGCATCGCGAGGTGATCGTCGAGGGCGAGACCGGCTTCCTGTGCGACTCGACCGAGGCATTCCACACCGCCCTCGACCGCCTGGTCCGGTCGCCGGACGAGCGGCGGCGGATCGGCGAGGCGGCGCGGCAGGTCGTGCTCGACCGTTACGGGCTGGAGCGGCAAGCCCGCGGCCTCACCGAGATCATCGACCGGTCGACCTCGCGCCAGCTCGCCCCGCGCAAGAGACTCGTCATCGTCAACGTGTTCTACCCGCCGCAGGCCATCGGCGGCGCGACCCGGGTCGTCCACGACAATGTCCGCTCGCTGCGCGCGATCCTGGGACCCGAGTGGCAGATCGACGTGATCTGCACCCTCGAAGGCGGGGCGACGCCCTACGCCCTCGACTGGTACGTGTGCGACGGCGTGCGGGTGTTCTCCATCACCGCCGGTGATCATCCCGACATCGACACCCTCGTCGAGGATCCCGAGATGGGACGCGCCTTCGACCGCGTCCTCGACCGGATCGGTCCGGACCTGATCCACTTCCACTGCATCCAGCGGCTGACCACGAGTTGCGTGACCGCCGCGATCCGGCGGCGCATCCCCTACCTGATCACGATGCATGACGGCTGGTGGATCTCGCCGCACCAGTTCCTGACCAACGGGAACCGTGTCGTCGAGACCTACGATTTCAGCGGCAAGGCCACTCTCGACGCCGCCGCGAGCGACGACTACGCCCGGGCGCGGACGCTCCTGCGCGGCATCCGGGGCGCCGCGCGCGTGCTGACCGTCTCCCGGCCGTTCGGCGAGCTGTGCCGCCGTGTCGGCCTCGACCGGATCGAGGTGGTCGAGAACGGCGTGTCGCGCCTGCCGGAGGTCACCCGGATCGCGAGCCCGGCGGGCCGGGTCCGGCTCGGCTTCATCGGGGGCCTGGCCGACCACAAGGGCTACGGCCTGATCCGCAACGTGATCCGCAACGAGCCGTTCCGGAACCTGAGCCTGCTGCTGATCGACCACGCCATGCACCCGAGCGAGCGGGTGATGGAGGAGTGGGGGAGCGTGCCGGTCGAGATCCGGGGCAAGTTCTCGCAGTCGAGCGTCGGCAGCCTCTACGCCCATATCGACGTGCTGCTGGCCCCGTCGGTCTGGCCGGAGAGCTACGGGCTGGTGACCCGGGAGGCGGTCGCCTCCGGCTGCTGGGTCGTCGCCTCGAACCGCGGCGCGGTGGCCGATTGCGTCATCGAGGGCCGGAACGGCTACGTCATCGATGTCGCAGACGAGTCCGGCCTCCTGGCCGCGCTCCGGTTCATCGACGACAATCCGGCGATCCACCTGCGCTCGCCCGACTACACCGCCCCGATCCGGACCGCGGATCAGCAGGCGGAAGAGCTGTCCGTCATCTACGGCGAGATCCTCGACGCGGCCCGGGCAAATCGGGCCTGACTCACGTCCCGCGTCGGCAGCTCCGGCGCGGGCAGCCCCCGCCACGCCGG
>JAEWKL010000043.1 GCA_023386115.1 Pseudomonadota bacterium | reverse complement strand
GAGCCCGGCCGCCTCGGCGGTCAGCGCCCGGTGAGCCGAGGCGATGCCCGCCACCGCCCGCTCCAGCGCGATCCGGTCGAAGGTATCGGCCACCGGCACCGCCCGGGCGGCGGTCGAGAGGGCATTGAGGCGGAACAGGTCGGCGATCGCGAAATGCGTCGCGGCGATCGCCGCCGGCGGGCGCCCGGTCGCCTCGGCGACCTGAACGATGTCGGGCGCGGCACCCAGCTCGCTCAAGGCCGCGAGGCGGGCGGCTAAGGGCTCCGGCACGCCGTGATCGACGAGGGCTCGGACGCGCCGGCTCAGCGCCTCGGCGGCGGCCGGGGGAAGGGCGCCCGGAAGGGCGGCCGAGACCGCCGCGATCCCGTCGCGATAACGCTGCACCGCCGCCTCGATGCCGCCCGGCGCGGCCTCGTTGTTGCGGATGAACCAGACCATGCGTTGACGCAGAAGGTCCTGCAATTCGGCGTAGAGCGCGAGCTGCTGGTCGCCGCTGATCGCGCCGTCGAGCCCGTCCACCGCCTTGTTGAGGTCGATCAGCCCGAAGGCGTCGCGGGTCACGGCATAAGCCGCGGCGATCGCCGAGGCCTCGGCGCCGGTTTCGTCGGAGAGCCGGCTGACGATCATCGGCCCGCCGCGGTTGACGATGGCGTTGGCGAGGCTCGTGGCGATGATCTCCCGGCGCAGGCGGTGGCCCTGCACCGCGTCGGGGTAGCGCGCCACCAGGACCGGCGGGAAGGACCGTTCCAGCTCCCGGGCGAGATAGGGGTCGTCCGGCACCGCGCTGTCGAGGAGCGCGTCCTTGAGCGCGAGCTTGGCGTAGGCGAGCAGCACCGCCAGTTCCGGTCGGGTCAGGCCTTCGCCGCCCTGCGCCCGCTCGGCCAGCGCAGCGTCCGCGGGCAGGAATTCGACGTTGCGGTCGAGGCGCCCCTCCGCCTCCAGGCTCTGCATCAGCCGGGAGGCGAAGCCGGTCTCGGCGGCGGCCGAGCGCTGGGCGAGCGAGAGGGCGAGTGTCTGGAGCTGGTTGTTCCTCAGCACGAGGTCGGCCACTGCCTCGGTCATGCCGGAGAGGAGCGCATTCCGGCTCTCCGGGCTCAGGCGGCCGTCGCGCTCCGGCGTCGCCAGCGCGATCTTGATGTTGACCTCGACGTCCGAGGTGTTGACGCCGGCCGAGTTGTCGATCGCGTCGGTGTTGAGGCGAATTCCGCGGCGGGCGGCCTCGATCCGGCTGCGCTGGGTGAGGCCGAGATTCGCCCCCTCGCCGACGACCCGGGCGCGCAGCTCCGCGCCGGTGATGCGGATCGCGTCGTTCGCCCGGTCGCCGGCCTCGTCGTCGCTCTCGGAGGTGGCGCGCACATAGGTGCCGATGCCGCCGAACCACAGGAGGTCGACCGGCGCGCGCAGGATCGCCTGCATCACCTCGGCCGGCGTCGCCTCCGCCCGGTCGATCCCGAGGCGGGCCTGGATCTGCGGCGACAGCGGCACGGTCTTGGCCTGCCGCGAGAAGACCCCGCCGCCGGCCGAGATCTTTTGGCGGTCGTAATCGGCCCAGGACGAGCGGGGGAGATCGAACAGGCGCCGGCGTTCCGCGAAGGCCACGGCCGGGTCGGGATCGGGGTCGAGGAAGATGTCGCGGTGGTCGAAGGCCGCGACCAGCTTCAGGCAGCGCGACAGCAGCATGCCGTTGCCGAACACGTCGCCCGACATGTCGCCGACGCCCGCGACCGTCACCGGCTCGGCCTGGATGTCGATATCCACTTCGCGGAAGTGGCGCTTGACCGCCTCCCAGGCGCCGCGGGCGGTGATGCCCATCTGCTTGTGGTCGTAGCCCTGGCTGCCGCCGGACGCGAAGGCGTCGCCGAGCCAGTGATGCGCTTCGAGCGAGAGTGCGTTGGCGACGTCCGAGAAGGTCGCGGTCCCCTTGTCGGCGGCGACCACCAGGTAGGCGTCGTCGTCGTCGTGCCGCACGGTGGCGGGGGGCGGCCGGATCTTGCCGTCGACGATGTTGTCGGTGAGCGAGAGGAGCGTGCGGATGAAGATCCGGTAGCTCTCGGTGCCCTCCTGCATCCAGGCCTGGCGGTCGGAAGCCGGCGGCAGGCGCTTGGGGAAGAAGCCGCCCTTGGCGCCGACCGGCACGATCACCGCGTTCTTGACCTGCTGCGCCTTGACGAGGCCCAGCACCTCGGTGCGGAAATCCTCCGGCCGGTCCGACCAGCGCAGGCCCCCGCGGGCGATGTAGCCGAAGCGCAGGTGCACGCCCTCGACGCGGGGACTGTAGACGAAGATCTCGAACAGGGGCCGGGGCAGCGGCATCCCGTCGACCCGCGCGCAGCGGAACTTGAAGGCGATCGTCTCAGGCGGCAGCCCGTGGCGGCCGATCTGGAAGAAGTTCGTGCGCTGCGCCGCCTCAACCAGGTTGACGAAGCGGCGCAGGATCCGGTCCTCGTCGAGGCTGGTGACCTGAGCCAGATTCGCCTCGATCTCGGCCCGCACATTGCTTTCCGCCGCCGTTCGGTCGCCGTTCTGCCGGTCGCCATCGCGGCGGGGGTCGAAGCGGGCGTAGAACAGGGCGACGAGGCGCCGGGCGAGGGCCGGGTGGCGCGCCAGGGTCGCCGCCAGGTAGTCCTGGCCGTAGCGGATGCGCAGCTGGCGCAGGTAGCGCCCGAGCGCCCGCACCAGGGCGACGTCGCGCCAGCCGAGCCCGGCTTCCAGCACCAGGCGGTTATAGGCGTCGGACTCGGCGAGGTCGCGGGCGAGCGCGAGCAGAGCCGCCTCGACCGGGCCTTCCACCGCCGCGACGTCGATCGCGCCGCCGCCGGCGCGCTCCAGCACCATGTCGTGCAGCCAGACCCGGGCGCCGGTGCCCTCGGGCTTGAGGCGGTAGGAGCGCTCGTCGATGACCCGGAAGCCGAGATTCTCCAGGACCGGCACCCGCTCGGAGAGCGGCAGGGCGGTCCCGCGGGAAAATACCTTCAGGCCGATCCGGGTGTCGGGATCGCCGGGCCGCCGGAACAGGTCGACTGCCCGGGGCTGGCCTTCCGAGATCCGCTCCAGGATCGCGATGTCGGGCAGGGCCTGGGCGCCCGTGTACATCTCGCGGTAGCCTGCCGGGAAGGCGTCGGCATAGACCGCGGCGAGGCCGCGGGCGTCGCCGCCGCGGGCCGCTCCCAGGGCCTCGCGCAGGGAATCGGCCCAGGTGCGGGAGAGTTCGACGATGCCGGCCTCGAGCTGCCCCGCATCGATCTCCTCCGGCGGCGCCCCCGGTGTCGCCACGATGACGTGGAGACGGGCGAGCGGGCCTTCCGGATAGTCCGGCGTGATGGTCGAGACCCGGCCGCCCAGCTCTTCGGCGAGGTAGGCGCCGATCCGGGTCTGGAGCCGGGCGTCGGTGCGGTCCTTCGGCAGGTAGGCGATCAGCGAGACGAAGCGGCCGAACTTGTCCGGCCGCGCCAGCACCCGCACCCGCGGCCGGTCGGCGAGCGACACGATGGCGAGGGCGAAGCGCAGGAGCAGGCCGGTGTCGATCTGGAACAGGTCGTCGCGCGGATAGGTCTCGAGCACGTGGACGAGGGAGCGCCCGGCATGGCTCGTCGGGTCGAGGCCGGCACGGCTGAGAACGGCCGCAACCTTGCGGCGCAGATACGGCACCTCCTCGGCCCGGCTCGCATAGGCGCTGCCGGTGAACAGGCCGACGAGGCGCAGCTCGCCCGACGACCGCCCCTCGCCGGTGAACAGCTTGATCGCCACCATGTCGAGATGCGCCTGCCGGCGCACCCGCGAGCGCAGGCTGGCCTTGGTGACGAGGAGCGCCTCCGGTCCCTCCAGGAAGGCTCGGATCTCCGGCGTCACCGCCACCATGGCGTCGCCGCGGCGCAGAACCTCGACGGCGGGATCGCGCAGGAGGCCGAGCCCGCTCCCCTTGACGCCGGCATGGTCGGCCCCGCCCGCGTCGCGGTATTCCCGCAGGCCGAGCAGCACGAAATGCCCGTCGCGCAGCCAGTCGAGGAAGGCGCAGGCCTCGGCCCGCTCCTCCGGCGCCAGGGGCGAGGACGTGTCCGCGTAGGCCGCCGCCGCCTCGGCCAGGCGCTCGACCATGGCGGTGTGGTCGGCCGCCGTGACGGCGACGTCGGCGTAGATCCGGGCCAGGCTCGCCGCGAGCGCGGCGCGGGCCGCCTCGTCGTCGATGCGGTCGAGATGGACGTGGATGAAGCTCTCGCGGGCGAGTTCCCCCGCCTGTCCCCCGGGCTCGCCGCCGGTCTCCTGCGCCGTGGTCTCGCCGACGACCCGCACCAGGGCGCCGTCCGCGTCGCGCTCGACGCCGAGGATCGGATGGGCGACGAGGCGGGGCTGGTAGCCGCGCGCGACCAGTTCGGCCAGGGTCGAATCGAGCAGGAACGGCCGGTTGGCGTTGACCGCTTCCAGCACCGTGAGGTCGCGCCGGCGTCCGCCCAGCTCCACCTCGACGTCGGAAAGGCGCACCGCGCTGATCGTGCGGCCGGGCCGCGCCGCGGCGAGATGCGCCCTCGCGGCGAGCGCCAGGTCGGCCAGGGCCTCGGGCGGGTAGGCGGTCAGGTCCTCCGGCGCGACACGGCCGAAGAGGTCGCGGACGAAGCCGCCGGGTCCGCCTCTGTCCTCGGCCAGCGCCGCCGCGGCGGCGATCAGGTCGGTGCGGCTGGCCTTCGCTTCGGGGGTCGCGGTCGCGGTCGAGGGTTCCACGTCTGGCCTTCCTCTTCTGCTCGTCCTCTGCCGAGGTTGACGGCCGAGCGGTGGCACAGCGCCCCGGCCCCCGCAAGCCCGGCCTCGCCTGTGCCGAGCAAACTGCCTATAGAGGAGGCACGATCATGGGGAGGGCACGCGGATGTCGGGCGCCAGGACGCGGACGGGGACCAGGCCGGAAGTGGGCGAGCGGCCGGCGCCGCAGGAGACCGAGGGCACCGTGATGGCCCTCGATTTGCCCCCCTCGCCCGACCTGTCGCCGGAGATGCAGGCCTACTTCGAAAAATGCCGCGAGAAGATCGGCTTCGTGCCGAACGTGCTGCTGGCCTACGCGCATGACGGCGCCAAGCTCGAGGCGTTCGCGGCCCTCTACAATGACCTGATGCTGGCGCCGTCCGGCCTGTCGAAGCTCGAGCGCGAGATGATCGCGGTGGCGGTCTCGAGCGTGAACCGCTGCTACTACTGCCTCACCGCCCACGGCGCAGCGGTGCGCAGCCTCTCGGGCGACCCGGTGCTGGGCGAGATGATGGCGATGAACTACCGCGCCGCCGACCTCTCGCGCCGTCACCGCGCCATGCTCGACTTCGCGGTGGCCCTGACCGAGGCGCCCTGGACCATCGAGGAGGAGGACCGCGAGGCCCTGCGCGACGCTGGCTTCTCCGAGCGCGACCTGTGGGACATCGCGGCGGTGGCGAGCTTCTTCAACATGTCGAACCGCATGGCCTCGGCCGTCGACATGCGCCCGAACCGCTCTTACCACGGCGAGGCCCGGAACCTGCCCGGCTCGGACGAAGCCTGACCGGTCACCCGGTCGCCGGCTGATCGGCATAGGGCGGTCGCGCGCGGCGTGTCGGAGTCGACGGCGCCTGGGCGACGCCATCGTCCAGGCGGGAGCGATGGATGGCGTGTCGGGCGAAGTCGGCGCTCGATGTCCCGCTGGACGTGCTCGGCGCTCTCATGCCGCGCGGCGTTCTTCGCTGTGTCATCGGAACTCATGAGTCTTTATCTCATCGTTGTTCCTGTCACAGACGATCGGCACGATCGTTGCCATTCATATAGTTGACCGGCCATATATTTGATCGGCAAGGCCTTCTTCGTCGCCGGATCGATGCCCGCCCTTGCCGATGAGTCGGTGCAGCCGAATCCCCTGACCGCATCGTCAAGATCTGCCGACCGTGCGTCTCTCCGGATGACGGCGCGGACGCGTCGATCCTGTCCGTTCCCATGGTGAGCGGAACGCTGGCGATGCGCGGCCCGATGGGCGCCCGCTTCGTGGGGCCGCGCTTCCTCAACCAATGCGGCTTGCCGAGCCCGCATGGTCGACGCCGCAGGCACCCGGCGCCGATGCGTCGAATTCCATCGCGTCGACGAAGGCGCGGCCGCCGTGACGCGGTCGCGCCTCGCTGCCCTGACGGGCTGCGGGTTCGCGCCGCGGCGGCCCTGGGGCCCCGATCCGATGGGGGGCGACCTGCTGGACGGCCTCGGCACGGTGCAGGGCCGCGTCGCGATGGTCCGGGGAGAGGAGAGCGTCTTGCGGGGTGTCGGAGGAGAGGGGCGCTCGGTCTTCGGGACCGTCCGGCTCGGCGGTGCCGCAACCATCCCGACGCGCCGGAGGCCCCGCGGGAGGTGGATGCGCGCCGCACCGGTCCCGGTGAGCGCGCGATGCATCTGGAGACGAATCGGATGGTTTCTCCACTCCGCGCCATCAGCATCCGGAGAGGCAGGATCCTGCGGGGAGGACCCGGCCATCCTGCTCAAAGGCAGGATGGTGCGGCCGAGAGGACTCGAACCTCCACTGGTTGCCCAACTAGCACCTCAAGCTAGCGCGTCTACCAATTCCGCCACGGCCGCGGAGCGTGCTGGATCTCGAAATACCGTCCAGCCTGTCTGAAACACTCTTATAAAAAGCTTTCTCCGACACCGCCAAGCGGTCCAACGCGCTGGCAACCTCATCCGACCCTTGCCTCGACGAGGATCGAGACGTTCACGCCGGATGCTGTCCCCATCCCATCCTGCCCCGGTCCGAGACCCTGCAGGATGGATGGTGCGGCCGAGAGGACTCGAACCTCCACTGGTTGCCCAACTAGCACCTCAAGCTAGCGCGTCTACCAATTCCGCCACGGCCGCGGATTGCTCGTTATCGCCGAAGCCGGCGGGGCGGGGGTGAGACCCGTCCGAAGCGAGGCTGCGAATACCAGTCCCCCATTGGGGACGCAAGCACCCCGATGCGGATCCGGCGAACATTCTCGCCTAGAGCGCGTCCGACAGGGCGTGCAGCAGGCCGGAGCTGCCGTCGCCGATGCGGATGCCCGGCTCGCGCACCGACTCGGCCTTGCGGATCAGCTCCGTGACCTCCACGGAGATGCGGTTGCCGGTGACCACGATTTGCCCGCGGGCGATCGGGTGGTTGTTGGCGAGGATCTCGACCATATCGGAATCGGTGGAATCGAGCTCGATCACTGCGCCGCGGCCCATGCGCAGCAACATGTGGATCGGCATCCGGGTCCGCCCGAGCACGACCGCGAGGTCTACCTTGAGAATGTCGAGGACTGCCAACGGACGCACCCACCTGACGACGAAGCGATGACCGAACAATCCGATCTTATGGTGAAATCTTGGTAAACGACCGGCTCGCAACGGCCCCGGCCAGCCTCCTTCCCGCGCCCGGCAGCCCTCCCGTCGAGTGGGTTTCGCGCGACGCGCTCCTCGATTACCGCGAGGCGGAACGCGCGATGGAGGCGCGGGCCGCCGCGATCGTCGAGGGCCGCGCGCTCGAACGCGTCTGGCTCGTCGAGCACCCGCCGCTCTACACCGCCGGCACCTCCGCCAAGGAGGCCGACCTGATGGCGCCGGAGCGCTTCCCGGTCCACCGCACGGGCCGAGGCGGGCAATACACCTATCACGGCCCCGGCCAGCGGGTGGCCTACGTGATGCTCGACCTCAACCGGCGGCGGCCGGACCTGCGCGCCTACGTGGCCGCCCTGGAGGCCTGGCTGATCGCGACCCTCGAGGCGTTCACGGTGCGGGGCGAGCGCCGGGAGGACCGGGTCGGCGTCTGGGTGCGGCGGCCGGAGAAGGGGCCGGGCGTCGAGGACAAGATCGCGGCGATCGGCATCCGGGTGCGGCGCTGGGCGACCTTCCACGGCATCAGCCTGAACGTCGAGCCGGACCTGACGCATTTCTCCGGCATCGTTCCCTGCGGCGTCCGCGGGCACGGCGTCACCAGCCTGGTCGATCTCGGCCGGCCGGTGACGATGCCGGAGGTCGACGCGGTGCTGCGGGCTCGCTTCGAGGCGATCTTCGGGCCGACGGTCCTGGTCGACGACGATGGGCGGGCCTAAGCCGGCCGGCACCGGGCATCGCGGTTTCCACGCTGCCCGGACTTGCTCTAGAATGCGCGCAAGACCGCCGCTCCAGGTCTTTGATTCTGCCGCGTGTTCCGACGAAGCGGTGACCAGTTCGTCAGACGATGCCCAAGGCGGGCGGCCTCGGCCCGCGCATCACGGAGGCCCGCCCGTGTCGGATGTCCCCGCGCCAGTGCCGGCCGCCGAGGCGCCGGGGGAGGCCGGGACCCTGCGCGCCGCGCTCGTGGCTGCGCCCCTGCCGTCCCTCCTGGTCGCGCCCGGCCCGGCGGGCGAGGTTCGCTTCTTCAACCCGGCCGCCCTCGCCCGCCTCGGCGAGGCGCCCGCCGGGATCGCGGGCCTCGCCCTCGC
>JAEWKL010000017.1 GCA_023386115.1 Pseudomonadota bacterium | reverse complement strand
GCACCCGCGGCCTGGCGCAGCAGCGCCGGATAGCCCGGCCAGGCGGCGGCGTGCCGGCGGGCATAAGCGCGCGGCAGGGGGGCGGCGCAATCGTGCTCGTGGAAGCGGAACGAGGGCACCGAGCCGTGCTCGAGCTGCTCGGCCAGGGCAGTGAGGGCGGGGGCGAACCGCTCCCACGCGTCGAGGGCCTGCTGCAGGGTCGGCACCACGATGAAGGCGTCGGTGGCGCGGGTCAGGTCGCGCGAGACCACGACGAGGCGGCCGTCGCGGCCGTGCTTGAGGCTGGCGAGCTTCATTCGGCGTCCCTCCTTAGGGCCCGCTCGCGCGGGCTTCCATGCCTGCCGATGGCAGGCGGGCGGCCCGGTTCGTCGGGCACGTTGCCCCATCATGGACCGCCGCGGCCGTGGGCGCTACGGCCGGTCGGTCGAGCCGCCCGGTGCCGAGACGGTGAGGGGAACGCCGTTACGTCAGATCGCTCCCGTCAGAGCGGTCCCGTCAGATCGTTCCGTGGACCAGGCCGTGGATGAAGCCGAGCTTGCCGATCACCGGCGGTGCCAGCACGAAGGGGTAGAGGTCGCTCTGGCCCATCGCCCGGTTGACGCTGTTGAGGGCGAAGACGAAGGGCAGCCAGGCCGCTACGATCTGCTCGATGCTCTGCGCCTCGTAAGGATCGAAGTCGATCCGTGCCGCCAGTTCGCCGCCCGCGTCGAGGAGCGGGTGGACCTGCATGCCGAAGGCGCTCGCCATCTCCAGCGTGTCGACGATGTGCAGGTAATGCGCCCAGGTCTCGGCGAAATCCTCCCACGGATGGGTGGTGGCGTAGGCCGAGACGTAGTTCTCCTGCCAGTTGGCCGGCGTGCCCTGCTCGTAGTGGCGCTGGAGCGCCGCGTTGTAATCCTGCGAATCGTCGCCGAACACCGCCCGGCAGGCGTCGAGACGGCCGGCGTCGCGGACCAGCAGGTCCCAGTAATGGTGCCCGACCTCGTGGCGGAAATGCCCGAGCAGGGTGCGGTAGGGCTCGCCCATCTCGCGCCGGCGCTTCTCGCGCTCGGCGTCGTCGGCCTCGACCAGCGCGATGGTGATGACGCCGTTGTCGTGGCCGGTCATCACCTTCGGGCCCTGGTTCTCCGGGGGGTCGGCCAGGAAGTGGAAGATCAGCCCGTGCTCGGGATCCTCGGCCCGGGTCTTCAGCGGCAGGTTCCAGCGCAGGAGGCTGTAGACCAGCCGGTGCTTGGCGAATTCCATCTCGCGCCACCGGGCGAGATGTTCGGGATTCGACACGTCCGGGATGGTGCCGTTGTGGCGGCAGGCGAGGCAGAAGGCGTCGCCCGATCCCGGCGGCACCAGCCAGTTGCAGGCATCGTGCACCGCGTTGGCGCAGAACCGGCTCGGCCGGTCGCGGGCGGCGAGCGGCGTCCAGTCGTCGCCTCCGGCGGGCTCCAGCGCCGAGAGCGTCCGCGTCTCGGGCAGGTAGGCGAGGCGATGGCCGCAGCGCTCGCAGGTCCGGTTCTCGAAATACAGGATGTTGCCGCAGGACTGGCACTGGAACAGCTTCATCGGACTCTCCACCGGGCGCCAAGCGCCCGCCGCACGGTGCAACGAACGTGCTAGGGGTGCGGGGGTTGCGGACGGGCGGTCGGCCCGCGCACCATTGCCCTCGGGCAGTGCGATCGTCGAGAGTATGGCGGGAGACCGAGGAGCCGTCATGACCCTGACCCGTCGCGCGCTTCTGTCCGGCGCGCTCGCGCTCGCCGCCCCCGTGGTCCGCCGGGCGCAGGCCGAGACCTCCGAGGTGCTGATCGCGCAGCAATTCGGCCTGCTCTACCTGCAGCAGGACGTGATGGAGCGTCTGGACCTGATCGGGACGCACGCCGCCCGGCTCGGCCTGCCCAACCTCAAGGCGCGCTTCGTGCGGCTCGGCGGGACAGGTCCGGTCACCGACGCGCTGCTCGCCGGCAAGCTCCATTTCGGCAGCGGCGGTGCACCCGGCGCGATGCTCCTCTGGGACCGCTCGCGCGGGGCGATCAAGTCCTGCTTCGCCATGAATGCAACGGACCAGAAGCTCCTGACCGTGCGGCCGGACCTGCGCCGCATCGAGGACCTCAGGCCCACGGACCGGATCGCGCTCCCCGCGGTCAAGACCGCGCCGCAGGCGATCTGGCTGCAGATGGCGGCAGCCGCGGCTTTCGGCCCGGCCGAGTGGAGCCGCTTCGATTCTCTCACCGTCGGGCGGGCACATCCCGACAGCATGGCGGCGATGCTCGCGCGGACCGAGATCGACTGCCATTGGTCGACGAGCCCGTTCCAGGAGCGCGCGCTCGCCGACCCCGCCGTGCGCGAGGTGACGAGCAGCTTCCGGGTCATGGGCCTGCCCTCCGTGACCCCGAACACGATCTACGGCAGCGCGAACTTTCGCGAGGCGAACCCGATCGCCTGGAAGGCCTGCCTCGCCGCCTTCCAGGAGGCGACGGACTTCATCAACAAGGAGCCGGCCCAGGCGGTCGAGATCTACCTCAAGAACTCGGGCGACAAGGACAGCGCGCCGAACGTGCTCGCCGCGATGCGCAGTTCGGGCAACGCCTTCACGCTGCAGCCGCGCGGGCTCATGAAGATCGCGACCTTCATGGCCGACACGGGCGTGCTGAAGCGCCGGCCGGCGAGCCTGGGCGACCTGTTCTTTCCCGAGGCATTGGATCTCGGCGGGAGCTGAGCCCGGCGGTGGATGCCTCTCGCCGCGCGAGCCTCAGGACGGGGAAGCCCACGGGCGAGGGCCTGAGAACCGCCGCGACCGACCCTGCAGCCTCGCGGCGACCGTCCGATCCCACCCCGACCGGGAGAGATCGCCGCAGCCAATCAGGGCGGCGCCCACCCGCCATGCCCCCGGCGCTCTCACGGCCGAGGCCGAATTCCCCTATCACCGGAACGCAACCTGCAACGGGCCGACCAGATGCCCGCCGGATGAGGAGATGCCGATGGCGATGAACGGGGCCGAGAGCCTGGTGCGCACCCTGGTGGCGGGGGGCGTCGAGGTGTGCTTCACCAATCCGGGCACCTCGGAGATGCACTTCGTCGCCGCCCTCGACCGGGTCGAGGGGATGCGGGCGGTCCTGTGCCTGTTCGAGGGCGGCGCCACGGGGGCCGCCGACGGCTATGCCCGCATGGCCGACAAGCCGGCCTCGACGCTGCTCCATCTCGGGCCCGGCCTCGGCAACGGCATCGCCAACCTGCACAATGCGCGCCGCGCCCGCTCTCCCCTCGTCAACATCGTGGGCGAGCACGCCACCTATCACCGCACCTTCGATGCGCCGCTGACCTCCGACATCGAGGGGCTGGCGGGCCCGGTCTCGGCCTGGGTCCGCACGGGACTGAGCGCCAAGGCCGTGGCGGCGGACGGGGCGGATGCCATCGTCGCCGCCCGCACGGCGCCCGGGGGCGTCGCGACCCTGATCCTGCC
>JAEWKL010000861.1 GCA_023386115.1 Pseudomonadota bacterium | reverse complement strand
CAGCTGGCGTCTGCACCCTGGCGGCGCCGGCCGCGCCGAGGGACAGCAGCGCGAGACAGGCGCGGCGCGTGAGCCCTGCCCCGGTCACCCGGCGCGGCCTGCGGGGCGCAGCCAGCCCTTCTTGCGGGCGGTGCGGACCGCTCCAGGCACGAGCTGACGCACGAGATTGCCGACATCGACGTCGCCGCCAGAGTGGCGCAGGCGCCAGTTGTCGATCATCCGGCGCATCACCTCCGCCGGATAGGTGCCCGAGAAGTCGTCGATGACGCCCGCGCGCGCGAAGCAGGCGTGGAGGTAGGAGCCCTCGGGCGGCGCCATGTGCTTCCACACGCCGAGCTGGACGACGATGTTGTTCCACAGGTGCAGCGTGTAGGCCTCGCGGCAGGCCGCCTCGCAGGCCTCGCGCTCCTCGGGCAGAAAAACCTTCCAGAACACGTCGTAGAGGACAGGATAGAACAACTCCGGCCCGAAGGCGGCCTCAAACATCTCCGAGCGCTTGAACACGGTGCTGAGCAGCATCGGCCCCGTCTCGCCCCAGCGCAGGGGTTGGCCAGCGAGGCCGCGCGCGTGCCGGATCAGCTCCTCTAGGTCGTGGGTGCGCCGGTCGATCCGCATGACGGCGTTGCAGAGGCTGGTCTCGTGCTCCTTGGTGAGCAGCGTGCCGGGCAGGTCGCGATCGAAGGGTCGCAGCAGCAGCACGTCCGTGTCGATCCAAATCTGGTCGGTGTCCCGGAACAGCAGGTAGCGGAAGTAATCCGCGAAGTGGCTGAGATCCGGCTTGCCGTCATAGAGGAACAGCCCGAGGTCGCTGCGCGGGGTGAGGCGGGCCGCGTCCTCCTGGACTACGCCGTCAGGGAGGCCCTCGATCGGATCGTAGCTGTAGAGTGTCACCGAGTAGCCTTGCCGCACGAACGAGCGCAGGCAGGCGGATTCGTAAGGGGAGAGCGGTGGTCCCGCCCAGAACGACGCAAAGCTCAAACCGGCGGTCATGCCCGTTCTCCAGTTCCGGTGTGCGCATCGGGGGGGTGGCCGGGCGCCCACAGGCGCCGCGCCAGGGTGCGCGCTACGACACGTGGGGCGGCGCCCGCCCCCTCTGCTAGGACGTCCCGCAACGCCCGGCCGTTCCGGCACATCACCGCGCCAGCCTGCCCGAGGTCGCGGCGGCGAACGGCGCCGACGAAGCGCGTCCAGGTCGCGGCCCGCTCGACGGCGGCCCGATGGTCTTGGATCGCCCGCCGCAGCGGTCCCTCCGCGCCGAGCGCCGGCAGGCCGAGGAGGCGCCCGTCCACCCGCGCCATCGCGTCGAGGTGGGCGGGGCCGTAGGTGGCGGTGAGGGAATCCCCGCGCACTCGGTAGTCGTAGAGGGCCTCGCGTCCGACGACGAAGCGTGCTCCATGGATCAGGCATTCGAGGGCGAGGAAGTAATCCTCCGCGAGGCGGATCTCCGGGTAGCGCAGACCGTGCTGCTCGAGGAAGCTGCGCCGAATCAGGGGCTTGAGGAAGCCGTAGAGGTTGCGGCCCTGGCCGCGGCGGCCGCGGTTGCCGGCGATGAAGGCGAGCGCGTCGAGGGTCAGGGGATCGCCCTCCGGCGCCAGCAGGGTCTCGGCGCGGTCCTCGTGCAGGAGGCGCAGGTTGTCCGCCACCAGGTCGGCCCTCTCGACGCGGGCCAGCGCGAGGAGGCGCGTGAGCCGGTCGGGCGCGAAGGCGTCGTCGGCATCGAGAACCGCGATCCACTCGCCGCGGGCCCGGGCGAGGCCGGCGTTGCGCGCCCGGCCCGGCCCGCCATTCTCCGTGAGCGCAACGAGGCGCAGGCGCGGGTCGGCGGCCGCGCGGGCGGCGAGCACCGTCCGCGTGGCATCCGTGGAGGCGTCGTCGACGACGATCACCTCCAGGTCGGCGAGGGTCTGGCGGAGCACCGAGTCGAGGGCGTCGCCGATGAAGGCCGCGGCGTTGTAGGTGGCGACGATCACCGAGATGGTGGGAACCGAAGCGGATCGGGACATGGCGGCGCTACCGGTGGGCGACGGCCAGGATGTTGGGCGAGAGCGGCACCCCCGCTCCCTCCCGCCGTCCGAGTTCGGCCATGTAGGACAGGCGCGTCGCCCCGCGGGTCAGCCGGCGCAGGACCCACCACGCGAGCGGCTTGACCTCCCGCAGGCGCGGGCGCGGATCCGCATCGGCCTCCCGCACCGCGATGCCTTCGAAACCCGCCCGGTAGAGGGCGAAACCGAGCGAATGCTCGGTGAAGCTGGTGTGGTGCGTCCAGTCGCCGTAGCGGTAGCGGCTCGCAATCGGGCTGTTGGCGTTCGGCACCTGGCAGATGAAGCGGCCGCCGGGCTTGAGCACCAGGAGAACGTCGCGCAGGAAGCCGAGTTGGTGTTCCACCGGCACGTGTTCCAGCACGTCGAAGGCCAGGACGACGTCGAAGCGCCCGGCATGCCCGGCCATGAAGGCCCGCTGCTCGGGGATCGCCACCCGCTCTGCCGCCAGGCCGCGCGCCCGGGCCATCGCGATGGCGGTCGGATCGACGTCGAAGCCTAGCGCGCGGCGCACGCCGAAGCGCTGCAAGGCCCCGAGCAGGAAGCCCCAGCCGCAGCCGACCTCCAGCACGTCGAGGTTCTCGGCGTCCGGCAGGAGCGGCGCGAGCTTGCGCGCGAAGTAGTCGGTCATCGCCTCGAAATGGGCGTCGCTCTCGTCGTGCCAGTGCCGGTAGTACCACGCGTAGTCGTCGCGCACCGGGGGCAGCGCTGCGGCCGGATCCGGGCTCCCGGCGGGGGGCGGTTGCCGCATCAGGGCAGAGGTCATTGCAGACTCCTTGATCGACGAAGGTGCCAGACGCGGTCTTGGAGCGAGGCCGCGACCGGCAGCATCACCCGCGCCGGCAGGGGCAGCTGGCGCAGGAAGGCCCGCGGCCAGAACGAGGCGCGGTAGGCGCGTAAGAGCCCGCGGGGATCGAGGCCGGCGGGCGGCGCGCCGACGAGTGCCCGGTACTCCGCCACCCCGAATCCCTCGGCGTGATCGAGGGCGGAGAAGCGCGCGACGTCCTCCGGCGAGGGCGCGTGGAGCAGCGCGTCGAGGCGCGCCAGGGTCGCCTCCCGGTAGCTGTCGGCCGAGATCCAACGTGCGGCTGGGCCGAGCCGCAGGACTGCGGCCTCGACGGCCGCGTGGATTGCCTGGGCCACCGCGATCCGCTCCGCCTCCGCGGGCGTGACGGGCTGGCGCACCGGCCTGGGAATCCCGGCCTCGACCTCGACGCAGCGGATGCCCGCCTCGGGGGCGGCGAACAGGAGTTCGATCACCTCGACGGACCGGCCGATTGTGCGGGCGCGGTCGCGCTCCGGGGCGCCGTCCTCGAACAGCCAGCCGAAGGAGCGCATCGGCTCCCCGCTCACCGTCCGCGGCCGGTCGGCGAGCGTGCCGAGATAGACCCCGACGAGATCCGGGACGCGGGAGCCGAGGCGCAGGCCGAGCCGCAGCAGGGAGCGCTGCAGGCTCCCGTGCCAGCCGAGATCGACCACGATGGCGGGCCCGTCGAACAGGCCGATCTCGTCGAGATGCGCGAGCAGGGCCTCGCGCTCGGCGCGCGCCCGGCGGAGGAGGAGCGGCGCGAGGTCGCGCAGCAGCGCCCGCAGCCGAGCCTTGTCCGCGGGCGTCGCGACCGGTGCTGCATCGTCGTCGAAATGTCGCCGGATCGCGGCGCGGACCTCCGGGGTGAGGGGCAGGTCGACCCGCGCCAGATAGGCCTCCGGCGGCAGCGGATCCCGCCCGGAGGTCAGGTAGGCGAGGTCGTCGTCGTCGAGGTCGAAGATCGCCGCCATGTTGAGGCAGCGCCGCGACGCCCAGAGATAGCGCGAGGGCGTCTCGCCGTCTTGTCGCGTGGCCTCGAAGGCCTTCTGGAAGATCAGGCCGTCGCGGGCGAGGAAGAACACCCGGTCGGTGCCGACGCGCTTACCCACCTCGCGGATGAAGGCCGAGAGGCCGAGCGCCGCCGGCAGCACCGCGTGCCGCCCGATCTCCCCCCAATAGCGTTCGGCGTCCGTCGCCGCCGGCGGCCCGGCCCGTGCGCCGAGGAAACCGAGCGCGTCGGCGGCCCGACCCGTCGAGGCGGGCCGCGGGATTACGAAGGCCTCGACGCCCGCCTGCCGCGCCGTGCTGCCGTCGGCCTCCGGATGGTCGCCGAGATGGACGATCCGCGCCTGCGCGGACAGGCCGAGGGCACCGCGCAGGTGGGGCCAGATCGTGCCGTCGGCCTTGGCCGCCCGGCAGGCGTTCGACAGGAACAGCCGCTCGTGGCCGACGAGGCCCGCCTCGCGCAGGAGCGCCGCGAGGCACGCTTCCGGAAGGTACATGTCCGAGACGAGGGCGACGCGGACGCCCTCGCGGATCAGCCCGTGGTAGAGACCGGCGATCTCCGGATCGGCCTCGAGGATGGCGGCCTCGGTCTCGCATTCGAGCGCCTGGAGGGGGGCTAGGTCGGGGGGGGCGAGCGGGTGG
>JAEWKL010000797.1 GCA_023386115.1 Pseudomonadota bacterium | reverse complement strand
AAGAACGTGTAGCAGAAGCTGCCGTCCGGCTCCGCCGTGCGCCGCAGGGCGGCGAGGCCCGCGTCAAATGCGATCTCCCCGGTCAGCCCTCGGCGCAGAGCCTCGTCCCGAATTCCCGCCACCATCGCCGTGAAGGTCCGGTGGATGAAGCCCTCGCCCAAGGCCGGCCGGGACCCGTCGGCATAGACGAGGCGCGGCGAGACCCGCACCGCCGCGAAGCCCGCCTGCCGCAGGAGCGGCATGAGCCTACGGCCGATCTCCGGGTCGCCGCCGGCCGCGCGTTGCAGCGCCATCTGGCAGGCGATGGCGGCTCGCGCCGCCGGGTTCTCCGGATGGAACAGGATCGAGCCGTGATCGCCCTCGATCACCGTCAGGCTTCCGCCCGGCCGCACCACGCGGTGCAGCTCCGCCAGGGCCGCCGCCGGCTCGGGCAGGTGTTCCAGCACGAAGCAGACGAAGGCGTGGTCGAAGGCCGCATCGGGAAACGGCAGGGCGCGGAGATCCGCCTGCCGGAACACCGGCAGGGCCAGGCCGGCGGCCCGGATGCGCTCCTGCGCCTCGGCGAGCGACGCCGCCGCGCTGTCGACGCAGGTGACCATGACGCCCGGATTGCACCGTAGGAGCGGGATCGTCTGCGCGCCGGTGCCGCTGCCCGCCTCCAGGACCGTGCTGCCGCCCGGGAAGCGGCTGTCGTGGTGCAGCAGAGCCTCCAGCGCCGCCGCCTGATCGTGCAGGCGCGCCTGCTCGGCCGCCTCGTAGCCGTGGACGTAGGTCGCATCCTGATCCTGCCGCATCGTCGCCTCCGCTTCCTAGCGACGTTCTCGCCCGACGCGGCCGCTTCCGTCTTGAACGCGATTGCGGCTCAGGCGAGGGCGGCGCGGTAGCGGGCCGGCGTCACCCCGAACTGGCGCACGAAGGCGCGGGTCATGTGACTCTGATCGGCGAAGCCGGCCTCCGCGGCGGCCTCGGCGGGAGAGCGGCCGGCTGACAGGAGCCGGCGCACCAGGCGGACGCGCTGCTGCACCAGATAGGCGTGCGGCGTCGTGCCGGTGGCGCGGGCAAAGCCGCGCAACAGCTGGAAGCGGCTGACGCCCGACAACCCGGCCAGCTCCGCCAGGGTCGCGGCCGTCTCGGGCGCCTCCTCCAGACGCCGCAGGGCCCGGGCCACGAAGGGCGGCGGGCCACACCGCGGCGTCGGGCGACGGCCATAGCGGGAAAGGAGGGGGACCAAGATCGCGACCAGCGCCTGCTCGACCGCGATGGCCTCCGGCCCGACCGTCGCGATGCCCGTCGAGAGGTGGGCGAGCCGCCCGGCCAGGTCGGGATCGCTCAAGGCTGGACGGGTGATCTCGATGTCGCCGGGACTCTCTGCTCCGATCAGATCGGCGAGGAGCGGCGGGTCGAGATACAGCATCTGCCACGCCCGGACCTGTCCCTGGACGGGGAGGCCGTCATGGATCTCGCCGGGATTGACCGTGATGACGTCGCCCGGGAAGGCCTCGACGGCGCCGATGCCGCTCCAGGAGCGATGCCTGCCCCGCAGGACGACGCCGATGCCGAAATGGTCGTGGGCGTGCCGCGGGAAGGCGCGGGCGGACGAGACCGAGACCACCTCGAGCCCGGGCAGGCCGGAGCGGTGCTGGCATGCCCGGTGCATCTCCTCCCGCATGGTTGCGGCCGTCACGTCCGGCGCGGATGCGCCTTGAAGAACCGCCACATCTCCCGCGCGGCGTCCGGCCCCTGCGGATCGGTGTAGCTGCCCTCCGGGCTGCCGCCGGACCAGGCGTGGCCGGAGCCATGGATCACCCAATGCTCGAAGGCCGGCCGGCCGGCGGGATCGGCGTAGAGGCTGTGCGCGAAGGCGCGGCCGCCCGGGGCTCGTCCCTCCGCGCGCCGGATCAGACGGCCGCCGCTGGCCGTGATCAGCGCCTCGCCGTTCCTCGGGTTCACCGTGCTGTCGCGGTCGCCATGGAACACGATGGTGGGGAGTGGGGGCGCGGTGCCGGCGGCGCCGTTGCGCATCGCCGCGATCGCCCCCGGCAGGTCGCGGGCGGCGAGCGCGCAAAGGCCCGAATGCACCCCGACCGCCGCATAGAGGTCCGGATAGGCTGCCGCCACGTTGGCCGCCGCGGCGCCCCCGGCCGAGAGCCCGGCGATGAACACGCGCCGCGGATCGACCGCATAGGACGCCGTCACGGCGCGGGTGATGCCGGCGATCACGCCGGTCTCGCCGCGGTCGCGATCCTGGTCGGCGGGGCTGAACCAGTTCCAGCAGCGGGCCTGGTTGGCGCTCCGCGTCTGTTCCGGATAGGCGACCAGGAACGTCTCGGCTTCCGCCAGTGCGTTCATGCCGGTTCCGGCGGCGAAATCGTCCGGCGACTGGGTGCAGCCGTGCAGCATCACCACCAGCGGCACCGGCCGGCCGCGATAGCCGCCCGGCACGTAGAGGCGATAGGCGCGCTGCCCCGGCGGGCCCGCGAAGGTCTCGGACAGGAAGCGCCCGGGCGAGGGCGCCGCCGCACCGGGCCGGGGCCCCCGCAGT
>JAEWKL010000686.1 GCA_023386115.1 Pseudomonadota bacterium | reverse complement strand
CGAACGGATCCGTTCGAAGGCGCGGCGGTATCATTCCCCGGCAAGGCGATAGACCTCCAGCGGCTCGCCCACGCCGCGCAGCGGGTAGCTCCCGAGGCAGGCCAGCGCCGTCGGCGCGTCGAGGAGGGCCGCGAAGGCACCCGAGACCAGCACGTCGGCCTCGAGCACCTTCGTCAGCCCCTCCAGCCGGGCGGCGACGTTGACGGCCGGGCCGATGACGGTGAAGTCGAGCCGGGTGCGCGAGCCGATATTGCCGTACATCACCGCGCCGGCATGGATCCCGATCCCGTAGCCGAGGGCCTCGAGGTCCTGGGCCGCGCGGGCCCGGTTGAGGTCGCGCATCGCCCGGCGGGCCTCGTCGGCGGCCCGCAGCGTCGCGCCGCCGGCATCCGGCCGGTCGAGGGGGAAGATCGCCAGGAGGCCGTCGCCCATGAACTTCAGGATCTCGCCGCCGTTGCGCTCCACCGGGCAACACACCGCGTCGAAATAGTCGTTCAGGAGCGCGATCACGTCGTCGCGCGGCCACAGCTCGGAGATCCGGGTGAAGCCGCGCAGGTCGACCACCATGATCGCCGCCTCGACGGTGGCGCCGCTGCCCCGCCGCGTCGCGCCGTCCAGGATCATCCCGCCCGCATGCGGGCCGACATAGGTATCGAGCAGGAGGCGCGTCAGGCGGTTCTTGTGGCGCACCTCGGTGACGACGGCGAGGGCCGGCAGCAGGTCCGCCAGGAGGTCGATCTCGGCGTCCGCGAACCCGCCCGGCCGGTCGCTCGCGAAGGTCGCCACGTGCCGTCTGCCCAAGGAGTAGCGCAGCGGCCAGGCGACGAGGTCGGTCAGGCCCTGCTCCGCCATCAGGCGCGCCGTCTCGGGATGCCCGTCGTCTCCGGCTCCCCGATCGGCCTCGTGCCGCTGGCGCACCATCGCGGCTCCGTCGCGGATCCGCTGCCCCGGGCTGCCGTGAAAGCTCTCGGTCTCGAACAGCCCGTAATCGAGGTTGCGGGATTCCGGCCCGCCTCCCCCGAGGCGCCACCGGATCTCGATGCCGAGCCATTGCGGATGGTTGGTGCGCAGGTGCAGCGCGGCATGCGCGACGGCGACGCCCCGGCGGCGCAGCCGGTCGCAGAACCCCGCGAAGACGTCGTCGAGGTAGCGCTCGTCCAGCGTGTCGCGCAGCAGCCAGCCCAGCATCGCGTCGCGCGAGGTCTGCCCGTCATGGGGGGCGTGAGTCTCCGTCATGGCTCTCCCGGTCGGCCCGTGCGGCGGGCGCGGCCAGGGCAGGATCGGGCGGCGCGGCGCCCCGGTCTTGTCGATTCTCGCGGTGTTCGGGCGCGCCGACGAATGTCCCGCCGCGGGCCGGCGGAAAGCCGGCGTCGCAGCGCATTCGTCCAACCCGCGCGCAAAGCCTCCAATCCGCAGGACGGCCGCCGGCCTAGAAACCGGGGGCCGCCGACGCACGCCGCGACGGCCGCACCGGTCACGGTCCGCCAGGACGCACCGTCCGAACGGGCGGTGCGAAGGAGTCTGACATCATGCCCATCACAGCGACGCCGACGCCCGGCAAGCGCCTCGTCTCGCCGCACGATCACACGCTGATCATGATCGACTTCCAGTCGCAGATGTCCTTCGCGACGAAGTCGATCGACGCCGTGACCCTGCGCAACAACGCCGCCCTGGTGTCGCGCGCCGCAGCCGGCTTCGGCGTGTCGACGGTGCTGACGACGGTGGCCGAGAAGAGCTTCTCGGGGCCGATGTTCGAGGAGATCACCTCGGCCTTCCCCGAAGAGAAGCTCCTCGACCGCACCTCGATGAACACCTGGGAGGACGCCGCCGTGGTGGCCCGGGTGTCGGAGATCGGCAAGGACCGCCTCGTCTTCGCCGGTCTGTGGACTTCGGTCTGCATCGTCGGCCCGACCCTCTCGGCCCTCGACCAGGGCTTCGAGGTCTACGTCATCGCCGATGCCTGCGGCGACGTCTCCGACGAGGCGCACGAGCGCGCGATGCAGCGGATGATCCAGGCCGGCGTGCAGCCGATGACCTCGCTGCAATACATGCTGGAATTGCAGCGCGACTGGGCCCGCACCGAGACCTACGAGATGACCACCGGCATCGCCAAGAAGTACGGCGGCGCCTACGGCCTGGGCATCATCTACGCCAAGTCGATGTTCGGCGCGTCCGAGGGCCACTGAGCCCAAGGTCGTCGAACCACGTCGGCGCGCGCGATGCTGCCGTACCTCCTCTCCCTCGGCGCCGGCCTCGCGGTCGGCGTCGCTTACGGGCTGATCGGCGTGAAGTCGCCCGCGCCGCCGATCATCGCCCTCGTCGGCCTCCTCGGCATCCTGGCCGGCGAGATGGCCGTCTCGTCCTGGCGCGGCCATCCGGCCGCGCTGTCGAGCCTGCTCCACCGCAAGAGCTTCGCGGTCGAGCCGAAGGCGCCGAGACACCCGCCGGCCTGACCGAACGGCCGGCGGCCCACCCGATCATCCCGACCGAGGAGCTTCGATTGAGCGCTGTGGCTCACCCCGACCTGATCCTGCGCGGCGGCCTCGTCACCACGCTCGATCCGGGCCATCCCGCCGCCTCCGCGGTCGCGATCACGGACGGCGTCTTCACGGCGGTCGGGTCCGACCGCGAGGTGATGGGGCTCGCCGGACCGGAGACGCGGGTCGTCGACCTGAAGGGCCGCCGGGTGCTGCCCGGCCTCATCGACAACCACCTGCACCTGATCCGCGGCGGGCTCAACTTCAACATGGAGCTGCGCTGGGACGGCGTGCGCTCGCTGGCCGACGCGATGGCGATGCTCAAGCGCCAGGTGGCGGTGACGCCGCCGCCGCAATGGGTGCGCGTCGTCGGCGGCTTCACCGAGCACCAGTTCGCCGAGAAGCGCCTGCCGACGCTGGAAGAACTGAACGCCGTCGCCCCCGACACGCCGGTCTTCCTGCTCCACCTCTACGACCGGGCACTCCTCAACGCCGCGGCGCTCCGCGCCGTCGGCTACACGAGGGACACGCCCGAGCCGCCCGGCGGCTCGATTCTGCGCGATGCGTCCGGCAACCCGACCGGGCTGCTGCTCGCCAAGCCGAACGCCGCGATCCTCTACGCCACGCTCGCCAAGGGGCCGAAGCTCCCCTTCGCGTATCAGGTCAACTCCACCCGCCACTTCATGCGCGAACTGAACCGCCTCGGCGTGACCGGGGCGATCGATGCCGGCGGCGGCTTCCAGAACTACCCGGAGGATTACGAGGTCGTCCGCACCCTCGCCGAGGCCGGCCAGCTCACGGTGCGGCTCGCCTACAACCTGTTCACTCAGAAGCCCAAGGCCGAGAAGGAGGACTTCCTCGCCTGGACGGCATCGTCCCGCTACAAGCAGGGCGACGACTACTTCCGCCACAACGGTGCCGGCGAGATGCTGGTCTTCTCGGCCGCCGATTTCGAGGATTTCCGCCAGCCGCGGCCCGACATGGCGCCCGAGATGGAGGGCGAGCTCGAGGGCGTGGTGCGGGTGCTGGCCGAGAACCGCTGGCCGTGGCGCCTGCACGCCACCTACGACGAGACGATCTCGCGCGCGCTCGACGTGTTCGAGCGGGTCAACCAGGACATCCCGCTCCAGGGCCTGAACTGGTTCTTCGACCACGCCGAGACGATCTCGGAGGCCTCGATCGACCGGATCGCGGCTCTGGGGGGCGGCATCGCGATCCAGCATCGGATGGCCTACCAGGGCGAATACTTCGTCGAGCGCTACGGTCACGGCGCCGCCGCCGCGACTCCGCCGGTGGCGCGGATGCTGGAGAAGGGCGTGCCGGTCTCGGCCGGCACCGACGCGACGCGGGTCGCCTCCTACAACCCCTGGGTCGCGATCTCCTGGCTCGTCACCGGCCGCACGGTCGGCGGGATGCAGCTGACGCCCCGCCGCAACTGCCTCGACCGCGAGACCGCCCTGCGGCTGTGGACCGAGAAGGTGACCTGGTTCTCGAACGAGGACGGCAAGAAGGGCCGCATCCAGGTCGGTCAGCTCGCCGACCTGATCGTGCCGGACCGCGACGTGCTCGCCTGCCCCGAGGCCGAACTCCCCGACACGGTGAGCGACCTGACGGTCGTGGGCGGCAAGGTGGTGTACGCGGCGGGCCTCTTCTCGGCCCTCGACGGCAATCCCCCGCCCCCGGCGATGCCGGACTGGTCGCCGGTGCGCACCTTCAAGGGCTACGGCGCCTGGGGCGAGCGCCCGGTGCGGGCGGACGCCGTGGTGGCACGCGAGGCGAGCGCGTCCTGCGGTTGCGCGATGTCGTGCGGGCTGCACGGCCATTCCCACGCGACCGCCTGGTCGTCGCAGGCGCCGGTCGCGGACCTGAAGAGCTTCTGGGGCGCGCTCGGCTGCGCGTGCTGGGCGGTGTGAAGCGCCGCTCCGACCCCTCCCCCGCAGAAGCGGGGGACGGGTGAGAGGACGCGCCTCGTCTATTCTCGGACACACTTCATCACCGGCCCAAGGCCCGGAGATCGCCATGAAACGCACCCTCGCCGCCTCTCTCCTCGCGGCCGCCCTCCTCGCCGGCCCGGTGCAGGCCCGTGACGTCGCGGACGGCACCAAGGTCGCGGTCGCCCCGCAATACGACACCACCCACGTCTACGTCGCACCCGAGGATGTCGACCGCTTCGTCGAGAGCTTCACGGCCACCTTCGGCGGGCAGAGCACCAAGCAGGTCGTCGCGACCGTGACTCCGACGCCGTCGAGCACCACCTCGCAGCTGATCCAGACGCCGGTCGGGACCGTCTCGCTGTTCGGCTTCAAGACGCCGATCCCCTACCCCTTCGGAGCCGAGCGGACCGGCTACCTCGTCACCGACATCGACGCGGCGGTCGCCGCCGCCCGCTCGGCCGGCGCCGCGGTGATCGTCCAGACCTTTCCCGACCCGATCGGCCGCGACGCCGTCATCCAATGGCCGGGCGGCGTCGCCATGCAGCTCTACTGGCACACGACCAAGCCCGACTACGCGCCCTTCGCGACGGTGCCGGAGAACCGCGTCTACGTCTCGCCCGACAGCGTCGAGGCCTTCGTCGGCGGCTTCCGCCGCTTCTCGCAGGGGCGGGTGGTCTCGGACGAGCCGAAGGCCCCCGGCATCGAGATCGGCCGGCCGGGCGACAGCTACCGGCGCCTGCGGCTGACCTCGGATTTCGGCCGCCTGACCGTGCTGGTGACCGATGGCCACCTGCCCTACCCCTACGGTCACGAGACCACCGGCTACGAGGTCGCGGACCTCGCCGACACCCTCGCCAAGGCGAAGGTCGCCGGCGCGAGCGTGCTGGTCGCGCCCTACACCGCCGGCGACCGGAATGCCGCGATGGTGCGCTTCCCCGGCGGCTACGTCGCGGAGATCCATCAATCCGGCGCGGCGCCCCGGTGAGGATCGCGCGGCCGGGTCTGCTCGTCGCGCTCTGCGCGCTGCCGAGCCCCGGCGTGCGCGCCCAGGACGTCGCGTCCGACGCCGTCACCCGGCCGGCGACGAAGACGAACCGCTGGGCCGAGGATTGGTCGGGGCTCGCCGACCCGGCCCGGCGCACGCATGCCTTCGACGGCCTGAAATACATCCCGCTCTTCGCCGCCGACCCGAAGAGCTACCTGTCGCTGGGCCTGACCCTGCGCGAGCGCGTCGAGAGCAACCGCACGCCGGCCTTCGGCATCGGCGGGCCACGGGGCGATTCCTACCTGCTGCAGCGCCTGCAGATCCACCTCGACGCGCGCCTGAACGAGAACTGGCAGATCTTCGCGCAGGTGGAGGACGTGCGCGCGCCGGGAAAGCGCGTCGTCACCTCGGTCGACGAGAACATCCTCGATCTGCGCCTCGCCTTCCTGTCCTACAGCGCCACGGGCGAGGACGGGACCGTCAAGGCGCGGGTCGGGCGCCAGGACTTCGCCTTCGACCTGCAGCGCTTCGTCTCCTCGCGCGACGGGCCCAACGTCCGCCAATCCTTCGACGCGGTCTGGGCCGATTGGGAATCCGGTCCGTGGCGCGTCCTCGGCTTCGTCAGCCAGCCGGTGCAGTACCGCTTCGCCGAGCCCTTCGACGACATCTCCACGAGCGCGTTCCGCTTCAGCACGCTGCGGGTCGAGCGCAAGGTCCTGGGCGACCAGGAACTCTCGGCCTATTGGGGCCTCTACGAACGCGATGGCGCCCGCTTCCTCGATGCCGCCGGCATGGAGACCCGCCACGTCCTCGACATCCGCTATGCAGGCAGCATGGGCGGGTTCGACTGGGATCTCGAGGCGATGGGCCAGTTCGGGCGCGTCGGCCGCGACGACATCGCCGCCTGGGCGGCCGGCAGCCGCGTCGGCTACACGTTCGCCGACCTGCCGTGGCAACCGCGCCTCGGCCTCCAGGGCGATGCCGCCTCCGGTGACGGCCGCCGCGACGACGGCGTCCTCGGCACCTTCAACCCGCTCTTCCCGAACGGCTACTACTTCACCCTGGCCGGCTACACGTCCTACGCCAACCTTCTCCACCTCAAGCCGTCGCTGACCGTGCACCCGGCCGCCGGCCTTGCGGTCAGCGCCGCATTCGGGCTGCAATGGCGCCAGACCATTTCTGACGCGATCTACGTTCAGCCGAGCAACCCGGTGCCGGGCACCGCCGGCCGCGGGCATCTGTGGAGCGGCGCCTACGGCCAGCTGCGGGCCGACACCGTCATCGCTCCCGGTCTCACCGGCGCGGTCGAGGCAGTGCGCTTCGCTGCCGGCGACACGATCCGCCGGGCGGGGGGCAAGGACGGCACCTATCTCGGCGTCGAGCTGCGCTACGCCTGGTGAACCACCCTTCCCTCCAGCGGATCAGCCCATGCGCCCGTCCCTTGCCCAGATCCTGAGCTTCGTCGGCGGCACCGTCGACACGATCGGCTTCCTCGCTCTGCAAGGCTTGTTCACCGCCCACGTCACCGGCAACTTCGTGACCTTCGGCGCCGCGATGGTGCACGGCGCCACCGGCGCCTGGGCGAAGCTCCTGGTGCTGCCGGTCTTCTGCGTCGCGGTCCTCCTGACCCGCTTGGCGAGCCGCCGCCTGGACGAGACGGGCCGGCCCGCCCTGCGGGTGCTGCTCGCCGCCCAATGCGCCTTCCTGGCCCTCGGCACTGTCCTCGCCGTCGCCCTCGGGCCGTTCGCCGATGCCGACCGCCCGGCGGCCCTCCTCACCGGCATGGTGCTGGTCGCCGCGATGGCGATCCAGAACGCGGCGCACCGGGCGCATCTTCCCGAGGCACCGCCCTCGACCCTGATGACCGGCACGACGACGCAGATCATGATCGATCTCGCCGATCTCCTGCGCGGCGTGCCGGCCGAGCACGCGGCGAGGCGACGGATCGCCCGCATGAGCGCCGCCGTCGCGGCCTTCGCCCTCGGCTGCGGGCTGGCGGCGCTCTTCTATTACCTCGTGGGGCTCGCGGCCCTGGCCCTCGCCCCGGCGCTGATCCTCGTGGCTGCCCTGGATCCGGCTTCGGCCAAGGCGGCGTGATCCGGGCCGCCCTTCGATCGGCACCCGGACGCGCCGCCGTCGGCCGGACCATCATCTCGCGATCGTCCGCCTCGCCGCGCCCGATGCCGGGGTCGCGCTCGGGATCGGCGAGGCCTGCTCGTCGTTCCGGGTGAGCACCCGGAGCGACGCGGCGAGGCCGACGCCCCGTCGAGACGCGAAGAGGCGGGACCGGACTTTGCCGCTCACGCTGCCCGCACGGTGGTGAGGAACCGCCCCACCTCCCCGCGCAGGTGCTCGGATTGGCGCGACAGCTCGCTCGCCGCCGACAGCACCTGGCTCGCCGCCGCGCCCGTCTCGTCGGCCGCGCCCGCGACCCGCACGACGCTGCCCGTCACCTCGTCTGTGCCCTTGGCGGCCTCCGAGACGTTGCGGACGATCTCATGGGTTGCCGCGCCCTGCTCCTCCACCGCCGCCGCGATGGCGGTCGAGGCGGTGCTGATCTCGCCGATCTGCCCGGCGATGCCGCCGATCGCCGCGACGGCCTGCGCGGTCGAGCCCTGGATGCGGGTGATCTGGTCGGCGATCTCGGCGGGGGCGCGGGGGGTCTGGCCGGCGAGTTCCTTGACCTCGGCGGCGACGACCGCGAAGCCGCGGCCCGCCGCCCCGGCGCGCGCCGCCTCGATCGTGGCGTTCAGCGCCAGGAGGTTGGTCTGGTCGG
>JAEWKL010000682.1 GCA_023386115.1 Pseudomonadota bacterium | reverse complement strand
AGGCTCAGTCGATACGATCCGGATCAGTACCCGTAATAGAAACGGCGCGGGCCGTAATACGGGCGCCGCCAGTACGGCCGGGGGCCGTAGTAATAGGGGCGTGGGCCGTAGAACGGCCGCGGCCCGTAGAACGGGCGGCAATAGCCGAAGCGGTTCGGGACGAAGCCCGGGCCGCAGCCGCCGGCCACCTTCGTCACGCCCGTCTCCGGCGCGAGCGTGCCCGCCGCGCCGAGGCCGATCGGGGCGGCCTGCGCGGCGGATGCAAGACCCAGGCTGCTCGCGACGAGGGCGGCCATCCCGAGCACCTTCACGTGCATCATCGTGGGATCTCTCCTTGGACGTGAGGGGCGGCGCCAGGGCCGCCCTGCCCGTCCAGGTAAGAACTAACGACCTGAATGCACGATGAGCGCGCCGGTTTGTTCCCGCTCATCGCGGATGCGTCCCGGCAGCCCGCATCGGCCGCGCTCGTCAGCGGCGCTTTCCCATGGGCCTGGGTTTTTCCACGGACCCGGGTTTTTCCATAAGCCCGGGTTTTTCCGTGGGCTTGGGTTTTTCCGACGCCGGCGCGGAGACCACCGGGTCGGCGGCAGCCCGCATGGCCACGCCGCGGCCGCGCCGGCTCTGTCCGAGGCCTGAGCTCTTGGCGAGCTCGGAGCGCTGGGCGGCGTAGTTGGCGGCGACCATCGGGTAGTCCGGCGGCAGGCCCCATTTCTGGCGGTAGGCTTCGGGGGTGAGCCCGCGTCCGGCCAAGTGGCGCTTCAGCGTCTTGTAGGGCTTGCCGTCCTCGAGGCTGATGATGTGGTCGGGAGTGACCGTCTTGCGGATCGGGACCGGCGGCGTCGCCCTCTCGGGCTCTGGCGCCGGCGCGGCACCGAGCTGGCTCAGCGAGGTGTGAACCGCCGCGATCAGCCCCGGCACGTCCGCCGCCGGAACGGAGTTGTTCGCCACATAAGCCGACACGACATCGGCAGCGAGCTCGATCAGGTCGAGCGACCGGGTGGGGTCATCGTTGGTCATGGCGCACCAGATCGAAGTGACCGGACCAAGAGGGCACGTGTTGTGGTGAGCGTCAACCGCAAGTGATATACGTAACAACAGAATTCGTCAGTTACGATACGAAATAGAAAAAGTATCGCACGCGATTGATCTGCCGGCCTCGCGCCGCGCCGGAGGCGGTCCGGCCGGGCGGCGCCGGTGCCACACCCGCTGGGATATCGTGCTAGCCCGTTGGTCCTGACGGTTTTTTCATGGGCGGTGGTTTCCCCTCGGTGGGGAAATGCCCTAGCTGTTGCTGCATTGCGCCATCCGGCGCCCCGTTCCTGTCAGCACGATCCTCAAGACCTCCCATGACCGACAAGAACCGCCGTTTTCTGGTTGCCGGCACCGCCGCCGGCCTCGCCTCGACGCTGCTGGCGAGCGTCATGTCGCGCCCTGCCCTCGCCTGGACCGACCAGGATTTCGCCCCCGTCCGGCGCCGGCGCTCCCGCGATCCCGTGCCGGCGGATGACGGCTCGTTCTACGACACGCGGGGTCAGGACCCGCGAGGGCAGGCCACGGACCCGTATTACCGGGGCGAGCCCGCTCCCGCCGAGGCGCCCGAGGAGGATTCGTTCTGGGGCGGCGGCCGGCGCACCGGGGCGCCGCCGCAGCCGGGCAATGTCGATCCGAACGCCGCGATCGTGGTCGATGACGGGCCGATCGACTACGCCCGCGCCTATGCGGCCGTCGACACCGAGCCGTTCCCGGTCCCGGCCTTCCGCTGGCGCCGGGCCAACCCGTCCTTCCTGCGCCAGGAGGTCGCCTATGGCGGCCGCTACGCGCCCGGCACGATCGTGGTCGATCCGCGGGCGCACCACCTCTACCTGATCCAGGAGGGCGGCCGGGCCCGCCGCTACGGCGTCGGCGTCGGCCGCCAGGGCTTCGCCTGGAACGGGGCGGCCACCATCAATTCCAAGCAGGCCTGGCCGGACTGGTACCCGCCCAAGGAGATGATCGCCCGCCAGCCGGCGCTTGCCCGCAGCGTGTCCAAGCTGCAGAGCGGGCTCGGCGTGCCGGGCGGCCCGCGCAACCCGCTCGGCGCCCGCGCCCTCTACCTGTGGCAGAACAACAAGGACACGCTCTACCGCATCCACGGCACCACCGAGCCTGAGAGCATCGGCCGCAGCGTCTCCTCGGGCTGCATCCGGATGATCAACCAGGACGCGATCGATCTCTACGCCCGGGTGCCCGTGGGCGCGCAGGTGGTGGTGCTGGGCTGACAGGGCGTGCTGGGGATCGGGGCTGGTCCTCCTCCCGCCAGCCCGAGCGGCCGGACCCTTCTTGGCGCGGTCGGCTGCTCGCACCAGCAGGCAGTGCAGCCACCCGTGGCATCTGCTTAGCGCCGGGCCGGCGGACGGATCTCCTGCCGGATCTCGCGCAGGAGATCGGTCGCGATCCGCACCTGCTCTTCCAGGCGCACCAGCCGGTCGCGGTCACGTTCCAGGCTCTCGATGCGGCCGATGACGAGCCCGTGGCGCTCGTCGTCCCGCTTGGCCTGGCGTTGATCGGAGGCGCCGAGATCCTCGAGCCGGGCGTCGATCCGGGCCGCGTAGGACCCGACCCAGAGGAGTTGCCCGGCAACCCAGACCACGAGCGTCGTGATGACCCGGAACGAGGTTCGCCGCGGCAGGATGATGACGCCCTCGGCATCCTGGGATTGGGACACGCTCTACTCCGCGGGCTGGACCTTGGCGCTCGGGACTGCATTCGCCGTCACCGGGTCGGCCAGGATCGTCTTGACGGCCGGCACTGCGGCCGCCGAGGCGACGAGGCCGGCATTGCGCCGCACGTAGAGGCCCCAGCCGGTGACGAGGAGCGTGACCAGTGCGCCCGTCAGCGCGGTGGCGGTGTCGGCATCGATCCAGCCGCGCCCGACGGCGATGCCGCCGCCGAACTGCAGCAGCGTGCGCAGCAGCGTGGTGAGCTGTTCCTGGTTCACGGCGATCTCCTGAAGGCGGGCGGCGATGGAAGGGTCAGGCTGCGACGGTCCTGCCGCCGGCGGGGCAGGCGGTCGGTGCCGTGGGCCGGTCCGGGGTGGCGTGGAGCGCGAGCGCCGCAGCCCGCACCTCCTCGACCCGCCGGCCCCAGCCGCGCCCGAAGCGCGGCCAGGTCGAGAGAGCCCGCAGGAACGACAGCCGGCCGTCACAAAGCTCTTGCACCAACCCCGGCACGTCGCTTCCCTGAAGCGCCGCCACCGTCACGGGGCCGAGCCGCCCGTCATCGGCGATCCCGAGTGCCCGTTGCAGGCCGATCACCGCCCGCGTCGGGCCGCTGTTCACCGCAAAATCGAACAATGCGTAATCGAGCCCCGCCGGCAGCGCGTCGCCCTGGATCGCATCCCAGTAGTTGCGGCGGTAGATCGGAGCCACCTTGGCGACGGTGAGCGCTTTCACCTCCGCCTTGGTTGCCGGCCGGCCGAGCCACAGGCTCAAGCTGCCGATCGTGACGCCGAGATTGGTGGCACCACCCGGGTCGGCCGTGTCATCCGACCACCCACCCTCATGGGTCAGGACGAGCGTCAGCGCCCGCCCGAACATCGTCGCGGTCATCGTCGTCTCTCCGGGCTGTGAAACTGTGCGGCGCGCCGGCCGTCCGGCCCGGGCGCGGATCAGGCGTGGTCACACCGCGGCGCCTTCGAACGGACGCGTCCGAAGGC